>NZ_JASDDD010000003.1:37755-153876 GCF_030407555.1 Curtobacterium sp. APC 4022 | reverse complement strand
GAGTCGGGCAGGCCGAGGCGACGGCGGTCCCGGAGGGCGAGCAGCACCTGTGCGGCGGCGGCGATGCCGAGCGCGAGGGGCAGCCAGCGGGTCCAGAGGGCGAGTTCCGCGGTGTGGGTCCGGTCCGCCGCCAGGGCGGCGGTCGTCCGGTCGACGGTGGCGCGCGGCACGGCCCAGACAGTGCGGTCGAGCGTGCTGGTCCGGGCGGTCGGGAGGCCCCCACCGGTCAGCGTGAGCACCGAGCGTTCCGCACGGCTCGCGTCCACCACGCCGCCGTCGACGCTCCACAGCGTCACGGTGTCGCGGGTCGCCCAGGAGGCCCGGTACGGCCCCGGCGCGCTGCTCGGTGAGATGCCGACCGGGATCCGGCCGAACAGCTGGACGAGGTCGTCGAGCGTCAGAGAGGCGGGCTGGTCGGCTGCCGATCCGTCCGAGGTGACGCGCCACCGGTCGGTCGCGGTGCCGGCGCGGGTGACACGGCGGTGGGCCGATGCGGGGAGGGTGATCCGGGCCTCCCGGCCGGTGCTGCCGGAGCTGCTGCCGGCGACGCGGAGGGTGGCGGCGGACCCGGAGACCGTTGCGCTGACGGAACGGGCGTCGCCGGTGAGGCGGGTGGTCGCGGGGACGTCGGTGTGCCCGGTCGGCACGGCGACGGCGAGGGCGAGGGCAGCGACCGCGAGGCCGGACGCGACCGCGATGCGGACGGCGGGGACGCGGACGGCCGACGGCTTCCACCGGCGGGGCCAGAGCGACAGGGCCAGGACGGGGACGACGTAGAGGACCCAGCCGAGCACCTCGATGACGCGCGGGTCCGGCGGGATGCCGAGCACGCCGGTGACGAGGGCGCCCTGCACGGACCCGTTCGGGGCGAGCCAGCTGAGGTCGACGGTGCGCTGCTGGCCGATCACGACCCAGCCGGCCTCGTGCGCGCGGCGGAGCACGGTCAGGACCAGGCCGCCGGCGACGAAGACCAGGAAGACGCCGGTGCCGGTGAAGAACTTCCCCAGGTCGAGCCGCACGCCTCCGGTGTAGATGCCGTAGCCGACGACGACCGCGCCGGCGATGCCGATCACCGCGCCGAGGGCGGCGAGACCGGTGTCGCTCGACGCCTGGAACGTGGCGAGGAGGAAGACCGACGTCTCGAAGCCCTCCTTGAGGACGGCGAGGAAGGCCATGCCGGCCAGCGCCCAGGCGGTGCCGCGGCCGAGGGCGGCGGATGCACTGGCCTCGAGCTCGCGGCTGAGGTGGCGGGCGTGGATCCGCATCCAGACGATCATCCCGGTGACGAAGACCACGGCGACGATGCCGATGAGGGCCTCCATCGCCTCCTGCTGCGCCTGCGGGAGCGCCTGCTCGACCGCCTGCAGCCCGAGCCCGACGGCGATGCTGAGGAGCACGGCGACGCCGACCCCGGTCCACATCGGGGCGAGGGGGACGCGGTTCCGTCGGAGGAACGCGGCGATGATCCCGACGATCAGGGTGGCTTCGAGGCCTTCGCGGAGACCGATGACGAGTGTGGCGAGCATGACGAAGGTGAGGCTAACCTAACCGGCGCGCGAACCGCCAGCCGGGGAGCCGTGCGCTTTGATGGTCTTCA
This sequence comes from Curtobacterium sp. APC 4022, assembly GCF_030407555.1. Lineage (NCBI taxonomy): Bacteria > Bacillati > Actinomycetota > Actinomycetes > Micrococcales > Microbacteriaceae > Curtobacterium > Curtobacterium sp. APC 4022. Next base: position 152,279 of record NZ_JASDDD010000003.1, on the reverse strand, counting down.
TGAACCTGCTGACCGTGGACGGCCTCGCCGCCGTGACGAACGTGCTCGACCTCGCCGGGGTCTTCGCGTCCGCACTGCTCGGTGGCGCGGTCGCCCGGTCGATGGACTTCGACCTGTTCGGCTTCCTGGTGGTGGGGTTCGTCTCGGGGCTCGGCGGCGGGATGCTCCGTGACGTCCTGCTGCAGAACGGTCCGCCCGTCGCCCTCACCGACCCGCTGTACGTGCCGGTCGCGGTGGCCGGGGCGCTGGTCGCGTTCTTCGTGTCGTTCTCCGAGCGCGGGTGGGACCGGTTGTTCACGTTCCTCGACGCCGCCGTCATCGGGTTCTGGGCGGTGGTCGGGGTCCAGCGCACCTTCGACGCCGGACTGGAGTGGCCCGCCGCGATCATCATGGGCACCATCACCGCGGTCGGCGGCGGGGTCGGGCGGGACCTGCTGCTGCGACGCGTGCCGGCCGTGTTCGGCGGCAACGCCCTCTACGCCTCGGTCGCCGTCGCCGCGTCGGCCGTGATGGTCGGCGCCTCGGCCCTGGGGTCCCCGACGATCGGCATCGTCGCCGCCGTCGTGCTCTCGCTGCTGCTCCGCTGGGGTGCCGTCCGCTGGGGCTGGGGCCTGCCGAACGGCCGCAACTGGCAGCCGCAGTCCCAGCTCGCCTCGCTGCTCCGACGCGGCCGCGGGCGTGGGCGCACACCGCGGCCGGTCCGTCCGGGTGCCGCGCGGCTGCTCCGTCCGGGTGCCACCAGGCTCCTCCGCCGGCCCGGGCAGGATGCCGGCGCCGGCGGTCTGCACACCGGCAGCATCCGCCTCGACGGTCTGCACACCGGCGCGCTGCACCTCGACCAGGACCCACCGGATCGCGCGGACCACCGCGAGGACTGACCGTCACACTGTCCCTGGCGATCCCCGACCCGTACACTCGAGACCGCCGGGTATCGATCCGGTTGCACTCCCCTGGACGACGGACCGACGTGACCCGAAGACGGCGGTCCAGCCGCGGGTGTGCAGGCACCATCCGTGCCGGCACGAGGGGCCACCGCTCCGCGCGTGATCAGACACGCGGTGCGGTCCCCCGGGCCTGCCGACGGGAGCACCGGTCACCACCCGGGGAGCACCGCCGCAGCACCAGCTCCACCCGCACCAGCAGAGTCCCGGAACAGGATCCTCCGATGACCGACGCAAGCGACCCGGCAGACCCGGGCACACCGGAGGACCGCACCACGCCGGTCCCCCGCACTCCACGATCCGAGGTCCGGGAGCGTCTGCTCGCCGCCGGCTCGCGGGTCTTCGCCGAACAGGGCGTGCACGAAGCCCGACTCGACGCCGTCGCCGCCGCCGCCGGCTTCAGCAAGGGCGCGGTCTACTCGAACTTCTCGTCGAAGGAGGACCTGCTCGCACAGGTCATGCAGCGCGCGACGAACCGGGTGCTGCAGTCGCTGCAGGAGCTCATCCGCATCGACATCAGCGCCGCGGACGTCGGCGACGTGGTCCGGGCAGCGTTCGGACGACACGACCAGAGCGCCGAGTTCGCCCTGCTCTCCGAACTGCGGGCGTACGCGATCCGGCACCCGGAGTTCATGCCCGAGTTCATCCGACAGCGGCGCACCCTGCAGGACGGCGTCCGCGAACTCGTCCACACCTGGTTCGCCGCGCACCCCGAGGTCGACCCCGGCATGCCGCTCGACACCTTCGCGACGATCCTGATCGCCACGAACTCCGGGATGGTGTTCGACGCACCCGCCCTGGACGGGATGAACCCGGGCGACGCCGTCGCGACGATGGTGGAGGCGGTGCTCCGGCCGCGCTGACCGGCCACGGCACCAGCGTGGCCGGGCCAGCGTGGTCCGGAACGGCGGGCCGCGTCAGCCGCCCGGGCCCGCCGCCCGGGCCAGCGGCCTGGGTCAGCCCGCCGCGGGTGCCGGTCGTCGGTCGGTCGGACGCCCGGAGGGCAGCAGACTCGGCGGGAGCAGTCGGGACCGGACCACGCGGCCACGGGAGACGGCTGCGTCCAACGCGGTGCGGGCCTCCTGGACGGACCGGAGGAGTGCCTGCGTGTCGGACCGGCCGTCGGCGGCGAACCGCTCGTGGTCGACGGCGTCCACGACGGATCCGAGGGCCGGCAGCACCGATGCCGGCACGACCGTCCGGAGCCGGCCGAGATCGGCGCGAGCGGTCCGGGCGACCGCAGCCGCGTCGCCGGGCGGAGCCGCCCCCGGCGTGAAGCCGTGGTCGGCGAGGTCGTCGAGCAGTTCCCGCCAGGCGGTGACGGCCGGCCGGCGTCCGGCGGCGACCGCGCCCAGTCGACGGTGTCGTCGTGCTGCACGGACCGAACCGGGCGCCACCAGCACCGCGAGGGCGACGAGCACGCCGACCAGCACACCCCACGGGATGCTGCCGCCCCGGGTGCTGCTGCCACCCGCGGCCGCCGAGGTCGGCGTCGGGGTGGGCGTCGCCGAGGCCGACGCCGGCGCGGTCTCCCCCGGGGCCGGCAGCGGTGTCGCGGTCGGGACGGGTGCTGGCGTGGCGGACGCGGAGGGCTGCGGCTGCGCGGCCTGGTCGGAGTCCGGCGTCGGCTCGAACGACACCCAGCCGGCGCCCCGGATGTACAGCTCCGGCCACGAGTGCAGCTGGCGGTTCGACACCGTGTACTGGCCGTCCTCGCGGCTCGCACCCGCGCGGTAGCCGACGGCGATGCGGGACGGGATGCCGAGCGTCCGGGCCATCACGGCCATCGCGGACGCGAAGTGCACGCAGTACCCGGAACGCTCCTGCAGGAACCGGGCGATGACGTCCATGCTGTCGCCGTCGTAGCCCTGCTCGACCGGGGCCGTCTCGGAGTAGGTGAACAGGCCGCTGCGGAACCACTGCTCGAGCGCCCGGGCCTGGGCGTAGTCGGTGGTCGCACCGGCGTCGACGCGGGCCGCGGTGGTGCGGATCACGGCCGGCAGGTCCTTCGGCAGCTCGGTGTCGGTGCGGAGCTGCGCCGACGACGGGGCGACGAAGCCACGACCGTCGGCCTGGGACAACCGGCCCGAGGCGGCGATGGCGTCGAGGTAGGCGTTCGCCGAGACCGAGGCGCCGTACGCCTCGTAGGTGGCACCGCGGCGGGTCGCCGGACCGGCGGAGCGCACGGTGTTGGCGTCGCCGGACCAGCGCCACTGGGTGAGGTCGAGGTTCGTCGACTTCGACTCGACCGACATCGCCCCGGCGGGCAGCGGCAGGTAGTTGCTCGACAGCCCGGTGATCTGCACGGTGACGTCCCCGCGGTCCGCCAACCGCGGGTTCACGCCGTCGACCCGGCGGGACTGGTCCGCGGTGTCCGCGGTGGAGGCGTCGGTGACGGTCGGCACCCAGTCGCCGGTGCCGAACTCGTCGAGGTCCGCGAGCTTGAGGTACTCGGGCTGCCCGTCGGAGGACCGGTAGCGGAACACCTCGAGCTCGTTCGGTCGGCGGAGGTCCTGGCCGAGTTCGAGCAGGGTCCCCGGGCGCCCCGGTTGGATCGGCGACTGGATCGCCCCGGTCACCCCGGAGAGCCAGCCGGCGTTGATCGGCACCAGGACCGGCAGACCGATCGCCACGACGAGCCCGATCGCACCGACCACGGCGGCCGGGAACACCCGTTGCACCGGCCGGACCGACGTCCAGAGCAGTGCGAGGAAGGCCAGCGCGGTGAACACGATCAGCCAGGCGGACGGGGCCTCGCCGGTGATGATGCCCGGCACCAGGAGGATCACGAGCGCGGGTGCAGCGGCGAGCGCGGCGGTCGGGGCCACGGCGGCCAGGAACAGCGAGGCGCCGGCGACCCAGGCGATCGCGACGGTCACGATCAGCCGGATCGAGTCCGTCTGCGGCAGCGGCGCCGGGTTGAGGCGGATCGCCGCGAGCGTCTGCCCGAGGGCGCCGTTCCGGTCGAGCCACCCGAGCGGTGCGGTGTCGTTGAGGAGCGCGGCGGCGCAGGAGCCGAGCACGAGCGTCGCGACGAGCGCCACGAACCGGACGCCCCGCGGGCGGGTCCGGACGGCCAGCAGGACCGCGACGAGCACGGCTGTGAAGACCGCGCCGGACAGCCACCACGAGATGCCCTGGACGAGTGGGCGCATCGCGAGCGCGGCGACGAGGACGGGGAGCGGGGCGAGGGCGACGACCCAGGCGCCGGGGGTGTCCGGGCTGCGGTCGTCGCGGTCGAGCACCTGGCGGACGTCGACGTGCTCGCGCTGCCGAGCCGGGCTGGTGGCGGTCATCGGGTGTGTCCACTCGGGCTGGTGGCCGTCATCGGCTGTGTCCGCTCATGGTCGTGCCGGGCACCGGGACCACGAGCACGCGCCACCCGGCACGGCCCATGATCCCGCGCACGACGGGGTCCGGGGCGACGACGGTGACGAGCACACCGCGGCTCGACCCGTTCGTCGTCGAGACGAGTTCGGCGGCCTCCTCGGGGCTGCAGTGCCCGGTGACGACGGCGGTCATGCCGTGCACGTCCCGGCCGCGGACGCCGTGCAGGACGTCAGTCAGTTCCCGGGCATCGGACCGCGCCTGGACGTCGGCGAGACCCACGAGCACCTCGGACAGCCCGCCGGCGTCCCCGCTGTGCCGGACGTCGCCGCCGGGTCCGTCGCTGACGAGCGCGACCCGGGAGGTCCGAGCCGACAGTGCCCGGGCGACGCTCGCCGCCACCACGACCGCGTGCTCGAAGGCCTGGTCGCCGCCGAGGTCGGACAGTTCGGACAGGTCGTCGCGGCCGAGCTGCTGGTAGGACGAGCGGCGGACGTCCAGGGCGACCACGGCCTCCGGCGGCTGCGCCTGCGTGGTCTGGCGGACGTGCAGGACGCCGCGTTTCGCGCTCTGCCCCCAGTGCACGCGCCGGATGGGGTCGCCCGGCCGGTAGGGGCGGAGCTCGCTGTCGTCGGCGGATCCGCCCTGACCGACCCGGCCCTCGTCGGCGGAGACCGCGCCTGCGAGCGCCCCGGTGTCGAGTGCGGAGAGCGGGGTCGTGCCGGGGACCACGACGACCTCCTCGGCCGGCACGACCGGTCGGTCGATGCGGAGCAGCCCGAACGGGTCCTCGACGCGGACGGTGACCGGGCCGACGAACGCCCGCCCACGCTGGATCGCGAGGGCCTCGACGTCGAGCACCGCCGGCGGGGTGCCGGGTCCGATGGTGACGAGCGACGCAGCCTCGTTGGTGCTCACGAAGAGGTCATCGAGCTGCTCGCGGACGAGCAGCGTCGAGCGCGGTGCGAAACGCACCTCCGACCCGCGGATCGTGACCCGTTCCCGGTAGACCTCGCCCACCTGCACCATCGCGCGCGGTGCCGACCGGGAGGCGCGGAGCGGCGCCGCCACGGCCAGTGCGGTGACGACGCCGGAGACGACGAGCACCAGGAGCAGCAGCCCCGCGGAGACGGCGACGCTCATCGAGGCGACCAGGCCGCCGCCGACCAGGCCGAGACCGACCGCCAGGACGGTCCAGCCGCGGAGCGTCGGCCGGGGGAACGGGGTCCGGCGCAGCATGCCGAGCCCGCGGCGTCCGACCCGGGACAGCACCGAGCCGGCCGCGCCCGCGCGCAGCGCGAACGGACGGACGGCGGGGCGCTGGTCGACCATCAGGAGCGGACGGGGGTCGCGGTGAACGGCACCGCGGTGTCGGAGACGATCCGGACGACGATCTCGCGGGCGGTGTCCTCCGCCGAACCGCCGAGGCCACGGGCCACCGGGACGAGTCGGTGGGCCAACACGACCGGGGACAGGACCGCGACGTCGTCCGGCGTGACGAACGGGCGGCCGAGCAGCGCCGCGTGCGCCCGGGCGGCCTGCGCCAGGTGCAGGGTCGCTCGCGGGCTGGCGCCGAGGAGCAGGTCGGGGTGCATCCGTGTCGCCCGGACGATCTCGACGATGTACGCCTCGACGTCCGGGGCGATGTGCACCGTGCGGACGGACGCGATCATCGCCCGGAGCGTGTCGACGTCGACGACCGGACGCAGGTCGGCGAGCGGGTCGTGGCCGCCGCGGGCCGCGAGCATCCGGCGCTCGGCACCGGGGCTCGGGTAGCCCATCGTGATGCGCGCCATGAACCGGTCGCGCTGCGCCTCCGGCAGGGGGTAGGTGCCCTCCATGTCGACGGGGTTCTGCGTCGCGACGATCATGAACGGGGACTCGAGGGGCCGGGTCACGCCGTCGACGGTGACCTGCGACTCCGCCATCGCCTCGAGCAGCGCCGACTGCGTCTTCGGGCTGGTGCGGTTGATCTCGTCGCCGATCACGACGTTCGCAAACACCGGCCCGGGTGAGAACCGGAAGGTGCCGGACGACTGGTCGTAGATGTTCACGCCGGTGACGTCCGAGGGCAGCATGTCCGAGGTGAACTGGATGCGGCTCACGGACCCGCCGACGGAGGCACCGAGGGCCTTCGCGAGCACCGTCTTGCCGACGCCGGGGACGTCCTCGACGAGCAGGTGCCCCTCCGCCAGCATCACGGTGAGGGCCGTGCGGATGGCGTCGGACTTGCCGTCCACCACGGTCGCGACCGACGCCATGACGGCCGCCCCCGCGTCCTGGATCCGGTCGATCGGGACGGTGTGGTGGGTCAGCTCCGGCACGCATTTCTCCTCGCCGCTGGGTCGATGTCCGGCGATGCTACAACGGCCGAGTGAGCACAACCGGAGGATGCGTCACCGAACGCGTCGTCCGGACGGAAGGCCCGGTGCCGCCTCCCGCTCAACGATCGGGCAGTGCCGACAGGTTGAGGGACCACATCGCGACGCCGTGCACGCCGAGGTCGCGAGCCAGGTCGCGTCGGGCGGCGTACGACCGGTCGTCCGACCAGTGCAGCTGCCGCCCGTCCGCGAGCGTCGCCGACCACTCCCCCGTGCGGTCCGACCACTCCGCGCGGTCGCCCACCAGGTGCGCGGCCCGGGCTGCCGGGATCGGTGCGGCATCCGCGCCGGGGCCCCAGGCGTAGCCGTAGCCGGCGACGCCGACGTCGATCCGGTCCGCCGGCAGTCCCCCGTCGATCGCGGTCCGGATCGCCTTCCGTGCCCACGGCAGGGACCCGATCGTCCCGGCGTCGCTCCACGGCCCGTGTTGGTCGTAGGTCATCAGCACGGTCCGGTCCAGGTGTGGGGCGAGTCCCGCCAGGTCGTAGCCCCGCTCGCGGTACTCGGCCGGGTCGGTGGACGACATCATCGCGAGGGACACCTCGGCGTCGTCGCCGAGCCGCTCACGGACCGCCGTGCGGAGCGCCCGGGTGAAGGTGACCAGGTCGGCCTGGTCCTGGGAGCGCATCGACTCGAGGTCGATCTGCACGCCGTCGGTCCCCAGTCGTGCCGCCAGGTCGACGAGCTGCCCGACGACCCGGGCACGGTTGGTCGACGACGACAACAGGGCCGTTGCACCCTCGGGCGAGAAGTCCCCGATGGTCGACGAGTAGTTGCTGAAGAGCACCTCCGTCCGGGCTCCGGCCGTCGCAGCCACGCCGACGAGCTCCCCGACGTCGCCGGAGGTCGGCAGCAGGTGCGTGCCGTCGTCGGACAGTGCAGCGCCGTCGACGCCGATGACGTCCGCGCCGCGGTCGACCGCCGTCCGGACGCGATCGGCAGCGCCAGCACCGGGTTCGACGTAGCCCTCGATGCCGCTGCCGTCGGCGCGTGGGCTGCCCGCGCTGCAGCCGGCGATCAGCAGGGCGGCGACCGCCACGATCACCGCGGCTGTCGTCCTCCGTCGCATCACCCGATGACCGTAGCCGGTGCGCCGGTACGCCGGTCCAGCGCCTGGCTCGACCTCGTCGAAGCACCGCACGGCGGAACGACGAAACCCCGGCTCGCATGGCGCGAGACCGGGGTTTCGTGGAGTGCGGAGACGGAGGGATTTGAACCCTCGGTCCCCTAGAGGGGACTCCACCTTAGCAGGGTGGTGCACTCGGCCTGACTATGCGACGTCTCCAGGTGTTCGACCAAGAGCATACAGGAGGTCGGGCGGACTCTCGACCCGACTGGAGCACCGGGATCGGAGCCGCCGGTCCGCCCGGTCGAGGGGCGGCACGGACAGAGATCGACCGGTCCCCCGAAGTGGGGACGATGGGGGGTTGCCGTTGTGTACCCCGATGCATAGTCTCATCGTGACGTGGCATCACATTCCGAGGCGTCACACCCTCGTCGCCGCGACACAGCACCCAGCAAGTGCAGCAGACACAGCACCCAGCAAGAGCACCCGGACGTCGCTCCCCGTGGCCTGGGCCTGACGCCCCGATCGTCAGCGCCCGCCCGGGGAGCGACTTCGTTCCGCGCCCCGCGCGAGGCCGCCCCCGGGTCATGCCGTCTCGACGGTCCGCAACCGTTCGGCGCTCCGGAACCGCTCCGGCAGCGCGATGAGCAGCTCGGACAGCTCGATCAACCGAACGGCACACAGGTCGACGTCGTCGGCGAGCGCTGCCGTCCGCGCGGCCTTGAGCACCTGCATCCGCTTGGTCCAGTCGGCGGCGATGTCGATGCCGTTCGCACGGGCGATGTCGTCCGTGTGGAACACGTCGAGCACCGGCTGCTGCGACCGCAACCAGTCCGCGCTGACGGGAGCCCCGGAGCGTCGGAGCACCCAGACCGCGAGCTCCACGAACGCGCCGGCTTCGGACAGGCAGTCGCGCAGGACAGCGGGGTCGAAGGGCTCGTCCGACCGCGCGCAGCTGGTCGGTGGGTCGACGAGCATCGACTGCGCGATCCGGGTGCGCTCGACCATCTGGCCGACCGTCCACGGGGCGATCACGACCCCGACGTAGCGCTGGACGATGACCAGCCGCAGGGCCTCGAGCGGCACGAGGGCTTCGCGCACCGGCGTCCGCGACACCCGCATGTCGTCGGCCAGGGCGTCGAGTCGCAGGCGCTGCCCGCGGCGGTACTCACCGCAGAGGATGCTGCGCAGCATCCGCTCGAAGACCGCGTCGCGGAGCAGGTTCCGCGGCACCCCGAGCGGGTCGCTGGCGCTGGTCGTGTCGCTGTCGGCACGCAGGAGTCCGGTCATCAGGTCACCGTCGTGCACGGCGGCTCCGATGACGGGATCCGTCGGCGGCTCGGTGGACAACCGTGTCGGCCTGTCGTCTGTGCAGGACAGCCTGCTGTCCTGTCGGGCGGGATGCCGCCGGTGGGGTGGTGTCGTGCATCGGATCCTCCGTGACCACGGCCCCGGGCGGGGCCGTGGTCACGAGGGTCACAGGACGCGACAGCCGCCGCTAAACATGTTGCATCAGGAGTTTCGCCCAGCGTCCGGTGCGCGTCCGGCGGTGGACGGGCCTCCCGTTCCGGAGCCGGGTCCGGAGTCCGCGCTGTCCTTGCCGGTCAGCACCGACAGGGGCTGCGTGATGTCCTCGAGCCCCTTCCGGGCGGCATCGACCCCGAAGACCAAGGCGACCACCCCGCCGATGATCATCACCGCCGACCCCAGCAGGTACCCCCAGAAGAGCGGTTCACGGTCCGAGCCGTCGCCGATGAAGGCGCCGTAGATGAGCGGGGCGATGGCACCGAAGACCTGGGCCAGCGCGAAGAAGTACGAGATCGCCTGCGACCGCAGCTCGAGCGGGAAGATCTCGCTGACGGTCAGGTAGGCGCTCGAGGCTCCGGCCGAGGCGAAGAAGAACGAGATGCACCAGAACACGACCTGGACTCCGGCGCTGATCGCGTCCGCCCGGAACAGGAACGCCGACGTCGCGAGCACGAGCCCGGACACCAGGTACGTCAGGAAGATCATCTGCCGCCGCCCCCAGGTGTCGAAGAAGCGACCGAGGATGATAGGGCCGAGCAGGTTGCCGATCGCGAACGGGAAGAAGTAGACCGACGTCTCGGCGGTCTTCAGCCCGAAGAAGTTCGTCAGCACCAGCGCGTAGGTGAAGAAGATCGCGTTGTAGAGGAACGCCTGCGTGATCATCATCGTCGCGCCGACCAGGGTGCGGGTCGGGTACTGCTTGAGCAGCACGCGGGCGATGGTCAGGAACCCGACGTTGTCCATCGGGGTGACCGTCAGCGCCTTCGACTGCGGCACGGTCTCGAGCTTCCTGCCGGACTCCCTCTCGACCTCCGCCTCGATCCGGGCGACGGTGTCCTCGGCGTCCTGCTCCTTGCCGTGCGTCATCAGCCACCGCGGACTCTCCGGGATGTGCCGCCGCAGGAAGATGATCGCGATGCCGAGCACCGGGCCGAGGAAGAACCCGATGCGCCAGCCGATGCTCTCGGAGAAGTTCGCCGTGTCGAGCAGGTAGATGTTCGCCGCCGCACCGAGTGCCGCACCGCCCCAGTAGGTGCCGTTGATCGCAATGTCGACGTGCCCGCGGTACTTGGCCGGGATGAGTTCGTCGATCGCGGAGTTGATCGCGGCGTACTCACCGCCGATGCCGAGACCGGCGACGAAGCGGAACACCGCCAGGAACCAGAAGTCCTGCGCCAGGCCGGCGACACCCGAGCCGATCAGGTAGATCGCGAGCGTCAGGATGAACAGCTTGCGACGACCGAGCTTGTCGGACAGCCGCCCGAAGACCAGGGCGCCGACGACCTGACCGACCAGGTAGATGCTGCCGAGGGACGCCACGTCCTGGTTGCTCAGGCCCAGGTCCGCCTTGAACCCGGCGTTGGACACGATCTGGATCTCGAGGCCGTCGAGGATCCAGGACACCCCCAGGCCGACCACGACGCTCCAGTGGAACCGGGTCCACGGCAGTCGGTCCATCCTCGCCGGGACCAGGCTCGTCACCGATCCGTCTCTCGTTCCGCTGGCGCTCGTCATGCGCATGCTCCTCCCGCGGCCAGCCCCTTCGGCTGCCGCAGAATCGGAACGTACGCCTCAGCCGCCGCTCAGGTCCACGGTCCGCGAGAACCGGCCCCGGAACCGGGGTGTGACGGACTGGAGGCGCGGGACCGGCCCGCCACGGGCCTCCAGTCAGTAGCGTGGTCGCGTGCCGCTGCAGAACTCGACCGACCGCATCCTCACGACCCACACGGGGTCGCTCCCCCGGACGCCGGAGCTGACCGCGCTCCTGGTCGCCCGCGACCAGGGCAAGCCCTTCGACGAGCAGGCGCTCCGCGACGAGACCGCCGCGGTCCTCGCGCGCACCGTCGACGCGCAGCTCGACGCCGGGATCGACGTCGTGAACGACGGCGAGGTCCCCCGCGTCGGCTTCTCGACGTACATCCGCGAGCGTCTGTCGGGGTTCGGCGGGACGGGGCACCGCAAGCCGACGCTCGACTCGGTGAAGTTCCCCGAGTACGCCGCGTTCCAGGCCCGTCAGATCGACGAGGGTGCCGAGTTCGCCCGCGTCTGGGACACCCCGGTGGCCCAGGGGCTGCTGCAGTACGACGAGGAGCGCGCCGGCATCCGCGAGGACCTCGACGGCTTCGCCCGCGAACTCGACCGGAACGCCGCTGCCGGACGCACCCCGGCCGGCACGTTCCTCTCGGCGGCGACACCCGGGATCGTCGCGACCACGCTGCTGCTCGACGACGCGAACCCGCACTACGCCGACCACCGCGAGTACGTCTTCGCCCTCGCCGAGCAGCTCCGCGTCGAGTACGAGGAGATCGTCGCCCGTGGGCACGTCCTGCAGCTCGACGCCCCGGACCTGGCGATGGAACGGGTGATCCACTTCGGCGACGCCTCGCTCGACGAGTTCCTGGCGGCCGTCGACCTGCACGTCGACGCGCTCAACCACGCGCTGCGGAACATCCCGAAGGAGCAGACGCGGCTGCACGTCTGCTACGGCAACTGGCAGGGGCCGCACCAGGACGACGTCCCCGTCGACGTGCTGCTCCCGCACCTGTACCGGGCCGAGGTCGGGTCCTTCAGCATCCCGTTCGGCAACCCGCGGCACGCGCACGAGTTCCCGGCGTTCCGCGACCTGCCGCTGCCCGACGGCGCGGTCCTGGTGCCCGGGGTCATCGACGTGACGACGAACTACCTGGAGCACCCGCAGCTGGTCGCGAACCGCATCGTCGAGGCGGCCGAGGCCGTGGGCGACCCGACCCGCATCGTCGCCGGCACCGACTGCGGGCTCGCCACGTTCGCGAGCTACGAGTTCGTGGCGTCCGACGTCGCGTGGGCGAAGCTCGGCGCGCTCGTCGAGGGCGCCGAGATCGCGTCCCGCCGCTTGTTCGGCTGACGGGGTGCCGAGACGGGGGCGTCTGTCCGAGGCGCCTCCGACCCGCCGAGACGCCGCCACATCCGGCGGCGTCTCGGCGCTGATGCGGCGTCGATCGGAGACGGGGGCGTCTCGGCGCGGGCGTGCCGGACGGGAGGCGCGGGGCGGCGCCGCCACGCGCCTCCCGTTCCGTTGCCGCCGTCGGTGGGCGGGCGTACCGTGGCGCCCGTGAACCGACCTGCAACCTCCACGGTCGGCGAGCTCCGCGCTGCTGGGCACGTCCAGAAGTCGGTCCGCGCCGAGATCCGCGACAACCTGCTCACCGCCCTCCGTGAGGGCCGCGACCCCTGGCCCGGCCTGCACGGCTTCCAGACCACAGTCATCCCGCAGCTCGAACGCGCCCTGATCGCCGGGCACGACGTCGTCCTGCTCGGTGAGCGCGGCCAGGGCAAGACCCGACTGCTCCGCACCCTGAACGGCCTGATGGACGAGTGGACACCGGTCATCACCGGCTCCGAACTCGGCGAGCACCCCTACGAACCGATCACGACGGCGAGCATCCGCCGGGCCCAGGAACTCGGCGACGCCCTGCCGATCTCGTGGGTGCACCGCGACGACCGCTACGTCGAGAAGCTCGCGACGCCGGACACCTCCGTCGCGGACCTGATCGGCGACGTCGACCCGATGAAGGTCGCCGAGGGCCGCAGTCTGGGTGACCCGGAGACCATCCACTTCGGCCTGATCCCCCGCGGCCACCGGGGCATCGTCGCGATCAACGAGCTGCCCGACCTGGCCGAACGCATCCAGGTCGCGATGCTCAACGTGATGGAGGAGCGCGACGTCCAGATCCGCGGGTACGTCCTGCGTCTGCCGCTCGACGTGCTCGTCGTCGCGAGTGCGAACCCGGAGGACTACACGAACCGCGGCCGGATCATCACGCCGCTGAAGGACCGCTTCGGCGCCGAGATCCGCACGCACTACCCGATCGAGCTCGCGGACGAGATCGCCGTCATCCGGCAAGAGGCCCAGCTGACGGCCGAGGTCCCGGACGCCCTCATCGAGATCCTCGCCCGGTTCACCCGGGCCCTCCGCGAGTCGAGCGCCGTCGACCAGCGCAGTGGTGTCAGCGCCCGCTTCTCGATCGCCGGTGCCGAGACGGTGTCCGCCGCTGCGGTCCACCGCGCGGCACGTCAGGGTGAGTCCGACGCGGTCGCCCGCCCGATCGACCTCGAGACCGCCGTCGACGTCCTGGGCGGCAAGATCGAGTTCGAGTCCGGTGAAGAGGACCGTGCCGACGAGGTCCTCGAGCACCTGCTCCGCACCGCGACGGCCGAGACCGTCCGCTCGCGCTTCCGCGGACTGGACTTCGGGGTGCTCGTCGACGCGCTCGAGGGCGGCACGATGGTCACCACCGGCGAACAGGTCAGCGCGCGGGACTTCCTCGCCGGGCTGCCCTCCCTGGGCGAGTCCGATCTCTACGACCAGGTGTGCGAGCGCCTCGACGCGACGTCCGACGGCGAGCGTGCGGGCGCGATCGAGCTCGCACTCGAGGGCCTGTTCCTCGCCCGCCGCATCAGCAAGGAGTCCGGCGGGGGCGAAGCAGCGTATGGGATGTGACCCGGTGCACAGCGACACAGACACCGGCACCGACGGGGTGACCCGTGGTTAGCCGCCCGAACCGTCGGCTGAGCCGCGACAGCCGGTACGGCAAGTACGACGGCGGCCCGGACCCCCTGGCGCCGCCCGCCGACCTGTCCGAGGCGCTCGACGCCATCGGCCAGGACGTGATGGCCGGCACCTCGCCCGAGCGGGCGATGCGGGAGTTCCTCCGTCGCGGGGGACGGTCGCAGCGCGGGCTCGACGACCTCGCCCGACTCGTCGCCGAGAAGCGTCGCGAGCTCACCAGCAAGAACAACCTCGACGGCACCCTGCAGGAGATCAAGCAGCTCCTCGACCAGGCCGTCCTGGCCGAACGCGGACAGCTCGCCCGCGACACGGCGATGGACGACGGCGACCGGGTACTGGCCGAACTGCAGCTCGACAGCCTGCCTGCCTCGCCCGCCGCCGCGGTCAGCGAACTGAACGGCTACGACTGGAAGAGCCCGACGGCCCGCCAGAAGTACGAGCAGATCAAGGACCTGCTCGGCCGCGAGATGCTCGACCAACGGTTCGCGGGCATGAAGCAGGCGCTCGAGAACGCCACCGACGACGACCGGGCGGCGGTCGCGCAGATGATGCAGGACCTCAACGAGCTGCTCGACGCCCACCGTCGGGGCGAGGACAGCCAGGAGCAGTTCGACGAGTTCATGGCGAAGCACGGCGACCAGTTCCCGTCGAACCCGCAGAACGTCGACGAACTGCTCGACGACCTGGCGTCCCGCGCCGCCGCCGCCCAGCGGATGCGGAACTCGATGACGCAGGAGCAACGCGACGAACTCGATGCGCTGGCCGAGCAGGCGTTCGGCTCCCCCGCGCTGATGGGGGCGCTGTCCCAGCTCGACGAGAACCTCCGCGCCCTCCGCCCCGGCGAGGACTGGGGCGGCTCCGAGGGCATGGACGGCGAGCAGGGACTCGGGCTCGGCGACGGCACCGGGGTCTTCCAGGACATCGCCGACCTCGACGCCCTGGCCGACCAGCTCGCCCAGGTCGGCCCCGGATCCGAGCTCGACGACCTGGACCTCGACGCCCTCGCGCAGCAGCTCGGCGACCAGGCAGCCGTCGACGCCCGGACCCTGCAGCAGCTCGAGAAGGCGCTGCGGAACTCGGGCGCGATGCAACGCGGCAGCGACGGACAGCTCCGACTGACCCCGAAGGCGATGCGGCAGCTCGGCAAGAGCCTGCTCAAGGACGTCGCCGAGCGGATGTCGGGTCGGCAGGGTGCGCGGGACCTCCGCCGTGCCGGTGCTGCCGGCGACCGCTCCGGGTCGACCCGTCCGTGGGAGTTCGGCGACACCGAGCCCTGGGACGTCACCCGCTCGATCACGAACGCGCTCACCCGGACCGCCGGGGACGGACCCCGGACCGGCGCCGGTGTGCGGCTGCAGATCGAGGACGTCGAGGTGCAGGAGACCGAGGCCCGCACCCAGGCCGCCGTCGCCCTGCTCGTCGACACGTCGTTCTCGATGGCGATGGAGGACCGCTGGGTCCCGATGAAGCGCACCGCCCTCGCGCTGCACACGCTCATCTCGACCCGGTTCCGTGGCGACGACCTACAGCTCATCGCGTTCGGTCGCGAAGCCGAGGTCATGGACGTCGAACAGCTCGTCGGCCTGGACGCGATGTGGGACAAGGGCACGAACCTGCACCACGCGCTGCTGCTGGCGAACCGGCACTTCCGGAAGCACCCGAACGCCCAGCCGGTGCTGCTCATCGTCACGGACGGCGAGCCGACGTCGCACCTCGAGCCGAACGGGCAGGTGTACTTCAGCTACCCGCCGGACCCGGTGACGATCGCGCTGAGCGTCCG
This sequence comes from Curtobacterium sp. APC 4022, assembly GCF_030407555.1. Lineage (NCBI taxonomy): Bacteria > Bacillati > Actinomycetota > Actinomycetes > Micrococcales > Microbacteriaceae > Curtobacterium > Curtobacterium sp. APC 4022. The sequence goes on along the minus strand of NZ_JASDDD010000003.1, from coordinate 136,708 downwards.
CGAGCTCGAGAACGCCCACCGTCTGGGCGCGAAGACGACGTTCTTCCGGCTCGGCGACGACCCGGGGCTCGCCCGGTTCGTGGACGGCATGGCCCGCCGCGTCGAGGGCACGGTGACGGCGCCGGAGAACGACGACCTCGGGGTCGCCGTGGTCGGCTCCTACCTCGGCGCCCGGCGCGGGTCCGGCTCCGCCTTCGGCGGGTTCGGCGGCGGCCCCGGCGACGACGGCCTCGGCGACGACGGCCGCTGGGGCAGCCCCTTCACCCGCTTCGGCTGACCGCGCGGGCGGCACGGAACACCGGTGTTCGTCGAACACGCCGCGGCAAACGGGTGTTCGTCCGACGAACACCGGTGTCTTGCGGACGGGAGGCGCGCCTCCCGTCCGTCACGCGCGGTGCGTCAGCAGGCGGCCGGCGTCAGAAGACCGGCCACGGGACGGCCGGACCGTAGCCGTCCGGCGGCGGGAACGTCGCGACCGCGGCCAGCGCGGCGCACCGTCCGCGGAGGGCCGACAGCTCGTCGTCGGTGAGGTGCTCGCGCAGGGTCTCGCCGAGCGACCCGCGCAGCGCTTCGGACAGCCGCTGGAGCCCGGCCAGTTCGTCCTCGCTGAGCGGTTCGCCGATCCAGCCCCAGAGCACGGTCCGGAGCTTGTGCTCGACGTGGAAGGTCAGTCCGTGGTCGACGCCGTACCGGTGCCCGTCGGCCATCGCCAGGACGTGGCCGCCCTTGCGGTCCGCGTTGTTCGTGACGACGTCGAAGACCGCCATCCGCCGGAGGGCGACCGAGTCCTCGTGCACCAGGGTCACGGCCCGGTCGTCCTCGTCCACGGCGTCGAGCACCTCGCGCACCGTGCCCTCGGCGACCGCGACGGCGGCGTCCTCAGCGGGGACCAGGTCGACGGCGTCCTGGTCGGGGTCGATGTCCTGCCAGCGCTGCACCATGCCCGGGCCGAACGGGCCGTCGCCGATCCAGGTCTCGGGCACGACGTTCCACCCGAGCGCCTCGGACACCAGGTAGGCGGAGACCTCACGCCCGGCGAGCGTGCCGTCCGGGAAGTCCCACAGCGGCTTCTCGCCCTCGATCGGCTTGTAGACGACGTTCTCGCCGTCGAGCCGGGCGAGGAAGGTGGCGTTCGAGGCCTCGCGGATGCGTCCGGTGATCCGCAGCTCACCCGGCACGCTGGGGACCGCGGCGCCGGCGGCGTCAGGGCCGAGCGTCATCCGAGCTCGGGGAAGTCGGGCGGGCTCGGTCGTCCGGCGGCGATGACCTCCCGCGTGCGCTCGACGAAGGCGCGGGCGCTGCCGACCGGGATCTTCACCTGCAGCAGTTCGCTCGGCTCGGACAGCTCGACGACCGCCTCGACCTCGTCGCCGTCGCCGGTCGGCTCGGTGAACACCTCGACGTCGTCCTCGATCGGGTACGCCTCGATGACGACCTGCGCGGTGGCGGGGTCGAAGCCCAGGCTCAGGGCACCGGCGCGGAACTCGGGCTCGACGGGTTGGTCGAGCGGTTCGCCGTCGCGCAGTTCGGTGGGCGCGGAGTCCGGGACGCTGAAGCGGTTGTCCTCGACCGTGGCGACCTCGTCGAGGAGTTCGTTGATCTTGTCGGCCAGCACGGCCGACTGTTCCTTCTCGATGGCGACGCTGACGACACGGCGGCCGTCACGGGCCTGGATGTAGAACGACCGCTCGCCCGGGCGTCCGATCGTGCCGACGACGAGTCTGTCCGGCCAGTCGAAGCAGTGGACGATGGTGGGCATACCCGCATTGTAGGAGCGTGCGGCTCCGACCGTTCAGGGAGTGGTCGGGTCCGGACGCTCGGTGGACGACGGCGACGGCTCCTCGTGCCCGGCGCCGCCGCCGACGACCGCGTCCCCGCTTGGAGCCGCGGCCCGGGCGAGCCACGACAGGTCCCCCGACTCGGTGTTCGTGGCGACGACGTCCGGCCGGGCCTCGCCGTAGCGGACGATCGACACCGACGCCGGTCCGACCGAGATGCGCTGGAACAGGTCCAGGTGCATGCCGAGGGCGTCGGCCAGGACGGACTTGATGATGTCGCCGTGGCTCACCGCGACCCACACCGCGGCCGCGCCGTGCTCGGCCTCGATCTGCGCGTCCATCCGGCGGATCGCGGCGACCGCGCGGGACTGCATGGTCTGCATGGACTCGCCGCCGGGGAACACGACCGCGCTCGGGTTCGACTGCACCACCCGCCACAGGGGCTCGGTGGCGAGTTCGCTGATCTTGCGGTTCTGCCAGTCGCCGTAGTCCGCCTCGATGATGCCGCGCTCGACGAACTGCTGCGGGTCGCCCGGCTGGAAGGCCGTGATCGCCCGTGCGGTCTGCCGGCACCGTTCGAGCGGGCTCGAGACCACGGCGGCGAGGGGCACGGCGGCGATGCGCTCCGCGGTGGCGGCAGCCTGCCGCTTGCCGACGGAGTCGAGCGCGATCCCGGCGGTCCGGCCAGCGAGGAGTCCGGTCGCGTTCGCGGTGGTGCGTCCGTGCCGGACGAGGAGGACGGTCGCCATGGGGACGATCCTAGGCGGCCACCCGGATGCACAATGCGGACACGATTGTGCCGACCGGGGTACGGGGGCGATGATGCCGGTGTGCTGGTCTCCATCGTCTACATGAGCGTCGCGACGCACGAGTTCAGCGAGGACGAGCTCACCGAGATGCTCGCGGGTGCACGGCTGCGGAACGAGGCGCTCGGCGTCTCCGGCCTGCTCGTCGTCAAGGGCGGCCGGTTCATGCAGCTGCTCGAGGGTCCGGCGTGGAGCGTCGACGACCGGTTCGCCGCGATCGAGCGGGACCCCCGCCACCACACCGTCAAGTCGTTGATCCGCGAGGAGATCGACCGCCGCCGGTTCGACGGCTGGTCGATGGCGTACCGCGGGCTGGACGACTCGGACATCGCGTCCGTCGAGGGCTTCAGCCCGTTCCTGTCCGGCACCCTGGATTTCCCGCGGTCCTTCGACCGGACGAGCGCCGCCTGGCTGCTCAAGTGGTTCCGGGACCGCGACCTCGTCGAGGACTGAGCGCGCCGAGACCCGGCGCACCCACCTGTGCGTCTGTACCGTCGGCGTCATGCCGTTCTTCCGCTCCTCCGCCGCTGCCCCACCGACGACGCCACCGACCGAGCCGGTGACCGGGGTGCGCGCTGCCTGGTCGGACTCGTTCGGCCGTCTGGCGACCCGCTGCCTGCAGCTGATCATCCTGATCGTCATCGCCGCGGGCATCGTCTACGCCAGTCAGGTGCTCGGCGTCGTGACGATCCCGGTGCTCCTGGCGCTCATCATCGCCTCGGCCATGCACCCGGTCGTCTCGTGGCTGCGCCGGCACGGGTTCCCGTCGGTGTTCGCGACGCTGACGGTCCTGCTCGGTGTGCTGGTCGTCCTCGGCCTGCTCGGCTACCTCATCGTCGTCGCGGTCGAGAACCAGTGGTCGAGCCTGCAGAAGTCCGCCGTCGAGGGCTTCCAGCAGCTGCAGGACTTCAGCAAGACCCTGCCGTTCGCCATCTCCGACAAGCAGGTCGACGACGCGGTGAAGACCGCCACCGACTTCGTCACGAGCGCCAAGTTCGGCTCCGGTGCCCTGGCCGGTGCATCCGCCACGGCGAACTTCCTCACCGGCCTGGTGCTGATGATCGTCGTGCTGTTCTTCTTCCTCAAGGACGGGCCCCGCATCTGGGAGTTCCTGCTCCGCCCCTTCACCGGCGCCTCGTACGACCGCGCCCGTCGTGTCGGTGACCGCGTCGTCTCGACCCTCGGCGGCTACGTCCGCGGCACCGCGACCGTCGCCGCGGTCGACGCGATCGGCATCGGCGTCGGCATCGCCATCGTCGGCGTCCCCCTCGCCCTGCCGCTCGCGGTCATCGTCTTCATCACCGCGTTCATCCCGATCGTCGGCGCCACCGCAGCCGGCATCCTCGCCGCGCTGGTCGCCCTCGTCGCCCTCGGTCCGGTGCCGGCGCTGATCGTCGTCGGCATCGTCGTGGTCGTCAACCAGCTCGAGGGCAACCTCCTGCAGCCGGTGCTGATGGGGAAGACCCTGCGCCTGCACGGCCTGGTGATCCTGGTCGGCCTGACCGCGGGCACCGTCCTCGCTGGCATCACCGGCGCGATCATCTCGGTGCCGCTGCTCGCCGCCGCCTGGGGCGCCATCAAGGTCTGGGACGGCCCGGACCTGGCCGCCGAACCGTGGCGGCAGAAGCGTCCCGAGGACGTCGAGCACCACGAGCGCGAGAACAAGCGGGCGAAGCGTCGCGCGAAGGCACAGAAGGCCCGCGACAAGCGTCGCGAGGAGCAGGTCAAGGAGCGCGCCAAGCGGGTCGCGAAGACCGACTGACGTCGACGACACGACCGGACTGGAGGCCCGGACCAGCCCACCGGGGCCGGTCCGGGCCTCCCGTCATGTGTCCGGCACCACGCTGCCGCGAGAGGTCCGTCCGATGACTGGAGGTCAGGCTTGCGGCGACAGGTCAGGCGAAGGCGCGGTCGACGACCGCCAGCAACCGGTCGCGGTGCGCCGGGACCACGCAGGCGTGGGCGAGGACGCGCCACATCGTCGCCACCGACGGCAGCAGGTCGACCCGCGCGGCACGGACGTCGGACACCAGCTGCACGCCGGTGAACCACGGGACGACGGTGGCGCCGAGCGCTTCCGGGGTCACCGTCGGTCCGACCTCCCCGGCGGCCACCGCCAGGCGGAAGACGTCGACCACGCTGGCGATCCACTGGTCGTAGAAGGACGACGTCGCGCCGGCGAAGACCCGGTTCTCGAGTGACAGGCGGATGCCGGCGCGGACGACCGGGTCGTCGAGCAGCAGGCCCGCGATCGTCCGCGAGGCCTCGACCAGCCCGCCGAGCGGCGACGGCCCGTCGTAGGTGACTGCCTCGAACGTGCGGGCGTTCTGCTCGTCGATCACGGCGAGCGCGATGGCCTGCTTCGTGCGGAAGTGGAAGTGGATGGCGCCCTGACTGACCTCGGCGGCCTTGGCGATGCCGGAGATGCTCGCGGCGCCGAAGCCCTGGCGGTCGAACTCGACGGCGGCGGCCTCGAGGATCGCGGTGCGGCGGTCCGGTCCGCGGCCGGGGACCGACGTCGGCGTGGTCATGGTCGTGCTTCCCCCGTGGTCCGTCCTGCAGGCCGTGCACAGAACGACCCGTACACTCCGCCGACAACCGTACCGCGGTCGGCGAGCCGCCTCATGCCCCCGATCTGGTGGCGTGTGGGCGAGCGACGCGAGCATGCCGAGTTCTCCACAGGCTCGTCGGTCGTCGGTGGCGCGGGACTACCATCGATGCATGCTCCCCCGCCTGCCGATGACTCGTCCGGGCCGGTCGCGCCGCGACGTCGGCAGCGACGGCCTCACCGATGACGAACGCGCCGCTCTCGTGGCCGAATACCACGCGACGGTCGCGCGGAAGTCGTTGAAGGCCGTCGAGAAGGACGTGATCGACCGCTGGCTCGCCTCGCGTGCAGCCGGATGACCTGACCTGGGTCGGGCTCGCCGGAGAACACGTCCCGGCTCTGCAGGGCTTCACCTGCGCTGACCCTGCACGCGCCACCTGGGATCGACTGCGTCGGGACCACGTTCACCCGCGGCCGTGGGAGCTCGCCGTCCAGTCCTCGATCCGTGGACTGCGGCCACCTCTGCCTCCGGAGGAGAACGCGCTGCTCGCGTTCTCCGGCGACGCACTCGCCGGAGTGTCCCGCGTCAGCTGGACCGACGGTGGCGAGCAGCTCCTGGTCATGAGCATCGCGCGTGACGTCCGTTTCCGTGGCGTCGGCCTCGGCGTCGTGCTGCTCCGTAAGACGCTCGACGTCCTCCGTACGGTTCGCGATGAAGCCGGGGCCGGTTGTGGTGCGTTCGCTCGCGTGGATCACCGGAACGAGCCGAGCCGTCGGATGTTCGAACTCGCGGGGTTCGTGTACCTCGAGAACGACTTCGAGGAACCGAACCTCGAGTACTGGGTGCACGACCTCCTCTGACCTCGGATCAACCTTCGAGCTGAGCCCGCTGCCGTTCGTCGCCGGTGTCCGACGGCGGTGTCAGGGGTGCGGTGATGTCTCGCGCGCGAGGGACGCGAGCATGCCCAGCCGCTCGGCGCTCGCACTGCCCGGGTCGGCGTAGTAGAGCACGAGGAGCAGCCCGTCGACCGGCAGCTTGTCCCGGTGCAGGTGCAGCTCCCCCACGACCGGGTGGTCGACCGTCATCGATCCACCTTCGAGCACCCGGACGTCCTGCCGTGCCCAGAGCTGCCGGAAGCGCCCGCTGGCCAGCGACAACTCCCCCACGAGTTCGACGACCCGCTGGTCATGGACCTCGTCGGCCACCGAGTGCCGGAAGGCTCCGACGAAGCTCGCGACGGCACCCTCCCAATCGCGGTGGAACACACGCTCTTCCGCGTCGAGCAGCAGGGAGCGGAGCCGGTTCTCGCCGACCCGGAGCCGGGGCGAGAACGCGGCCGCCAGGTCGTTCGCCGCGAGGACGTCGAACGCCCGCCCCTCGATGAACGCTGGGACCTGGAGTGCGGCCAGCAAGGCGTGCAGGCGGGCCGGGACCCGCTCCACCGTGCGCCGGGGACGTGCACGTCGGACGGGTTCGGCGAGGTGCTGCAGGTGCGCGCGTTCGACGTCGTCCAGCATGAGCACCCGGGCGAGCGCGTCGAGGACCTGGGGTGACGGATGGGTGTCCCGCCCACGCTCCAGGCGGAGGTAGTAGTCGGTGCTGACGCCGGCGAGCATCGCGACCTCTTCACGGCGGAGGCCCGGCACGCGTCGCACCCCACCGACGGGAAGCCCGACCTGCTCCGGTGTGACGAGTCCACGCCGTGCCTGGAGGTACGCGCCGAGCGGGTTCGTCGGCGTCGCGGTCGGGTCCCCGTCGCGTGTCACGCCGCTGAGCCCGACCGTCCGGGCAGCGTCGCCAGAGCCCGGGAGCGCTGAGTGACCAGGTCGTCGTACGTGCCGTCACGTTCTGCCCACCGGTGCATGAGGACACCCTGCACCAAGAGCTCGTGCGGGGTGGGGTCCTGTGCCAGGATCGCCATCACCTCGGCACCGAAGTCGCCGAGGTCCAGCGCGTTCGGGTTGGTGGCGCCCATCGTGGTGTTCACCGCCGGGGGCACGAGTTCGGCGACGTCGATCCCCGTCTCGGCGAGCTGTGCCCGGAGCGCCTCGCTGTAGGCGTGCACCGCCGCCTTCGTGGCGGCGTACGTCGCCATCAGCGGGAACGGCAGGAAGCCGATGCCCGAGCTGACGGTGACGATCGTGCCGCTGCCCTGTCGGAGCAGGTGCGGCGTGAAGGCGTCGACCACCCGGATCGTACCGAGCAGGTTGACGTCGACCATTCGGGCGGCGTCGGCGAAGTGCGCTGGGTCGCGGAGGTCCTCGGCGACGCCAATGCCCGACATGGTCACGACGGTGTCGAGGTCGGGCAGCAGGTCGAGCACGGTGTCGCGGGCGGTGGTGACGGAGTCGTCGTCGGTGACGTCGATCGAGACGGTGCCGAAGCCCTCGGCGGCGAGCTGGTCGAGCACGTCGGCTCGCCGGCCGCCGACGACGACCCGGCTGCCGGCGTCACGGAAGCGCCGTGCGAGTTCCAGGCCGATGCCGGAGGTGCCGCCGATGACGGCGACGGAGCGTGTGGTGATGTCCATGCCCTCGACGCTAGGTCGACGCGGTGCCCTCATCCGGGGCCCTGCGAGGACCCCTCATCGGTCACGACCGAGATGCTGGAGCGGAGGGTGTGGGATTCGAACCCACGAGACATCTCTGCCCACCTGTTTTCAAGACAGGCTCCATCGGCCGCTCGGACAACCCTCCGTGACCCGACCACGTGGCGAGACGTGACCGGGTCCCGAGCAGTCTACCGAGCCTCCCGGCCCGCGCGCAGCCAGCGCCCGTCAGCCGGAACAGCCGTCAGCGCGGCAACGTGTCCAGTGCCGCCGCGAGCCCGTCGTCCGTGACGCCGCCCGTCAGCTCGTTGCCCGCGTCCACGACGTCGTCGGGCGCCTGCCCCATGACGACCCCGCGGCCCGAGGTGGAGGCCCACCGCAGCATGTCGATGTCGTTTCGTCCGTCACCGGCCGCGAAGACGCGCGAGCGCGGGATGTCGAGCCACTCGCGGACGCGCTCCATGGCCGTCGCCTTGGTGACCCCTTCGGGTGCGATGTCGAGCCACGCGGTCCAGCCGACCGTGTACGAGACCTTGTGCAGGCCCATCTTGTCGACGATGTCCAGGAACTCCTCGAGGCCGTGCTCCGGGGAGATCACGACGACACGGGTGGCCTGGACACCGAGCAGGCGCTCGAACTCGACGTGGTCGCCGGACGCCGTCATGGTGTCGTCGGGGAAGTCGCCGGAGAGCAGGTAGTGCCCGGTCTCGTCCTCGACCCCGTAGGCCCCGTTCTCGAGGGCACCGCGGATCGTCTGCAGGACCTCGGTCGGGTCGAACGTCTCGACGTGCACGCGCTCGTACGCGCCGGACTCGGTGCGCTTCAGGGTGAGCGCACCGTTGGCGCAGACCAGGTACTTCGGCTGGATGCCGAGCCGTTCGAGCAGCGGGACGGTCATGCCCTCGCTGCGACCGGTGGAGAGCATGACCTCGTGCCCGGCGGCTTCGGTGTCGAGGAGCGCCTGGATGACGGTGTCGGTGACGACGCCGTCCTCGCGCATGGTGGTGCCGTCGATGTCGAGGGCGACGAGCCAGCGCTTGACCCGCGCGGGCTCCGCGGCACGGGCCGAGCCCGAAGCCGAAGCCGCAGCGAGGCCCGACCCCGATGCCTCGGAACCGTCGACGAATCCGCGGGAGGAGCTCATCGGGGCTCGATCACCTCGACGCCGCCGAGGTACGGACGGAGCACCTCGGGGATGACGACCGAGCCGTCCTCCTGCTGGTGGGTCTCGAGGATCGCGACGAGCCAGCGGGTGGTGGCGAGGGTGCCGTTGAGCGTGGCGACCGGGGCGGTCTTGCCGCTCTCGGTGCGGTACCGGATGTCGAGGCGACGGGCCTGGAAGGTCGTGCAGTTCGACGTCGAGGTGAGCTCGCGGTAGGTGCCCTGCGTCGGGACCCACGCTTCGAGGTCGTACTTGCGTGCGGCGCTCGTGCCGAGGTCGCCGGCCGCGGTCTCGATGACGCGGTAGTGCAGCCCGAGGTCCTGCAGCATCGACTCCTGGTAGGACATCAGCCGCTGGTGCTCGGCGTCGGCCTGGTCCGGGTGGACGTAGGCGAACATCTCGAGCTTGTTGAACTGGTGCACGCGGAGGATGCCGCGGTTGTCGCGACCCGCGGACCCGGCTTCGCGGCGGTAGCAGGTGGACCAGCCGGCGTAGCGGAGGGCCTGGTCGTCGCCGTCCGGGAACTGCAGGATCTCGTCGGCGTGGTACCCGGCGAGGGCGACCTCGCTGGTGCCGGTCAGGTACAGGTCGTCGGCTTCGAGGCGGTAGACCTCGGCCGCGTGCTCGCCGAGGAAGCCGGTGCCGGCCATCGTCTCGGGGCGCACGAGCGTCGGCGTGATGAGCGGCTCGAACCCGTGCGCGACGGCACGGTCGAGGCCGAGCGACATCAGCGCGATCTCGAGTCGGGCACCCATGCCGCGCAGGAAGTAGAAGCGCGAGCCGGAGACCTTGACGCCGCGGGCGATGTCGATGATGCCGAGGGACTCGCCGAGGTCGGCGTGGTCCTTCGGTTCGAACGAGAACTCCGGCTTGGTGCCGACGGTGCGGAGGGTGACGAAGTCGTCCTCGCCCCCGGCGGGCACGTCGGGCATGACGACGTTCGGGATCGAGCGGACGACCGTGTTGAAGGTGTCCTCGGCCGCGGTGACGGTGGCCTGGGCCTCCTTCACCTTCGCGGAGAGCGCCTGGGCCTGCTGCACGAGCGCGGCCTTCTCGTCCTTCGGCGCCTTGGCGACGGTCTTGCCGAACGCGTTCTGCTCGGCGCGGAGCGCCTCGAACGTGGTGATTGCCGCCCGTCGGGCGGAATCGGCTGCGACGGCCTGGTCGACGACGTCGACGGAGGCGCCGCGCGCCGCCTGCGAGGCCTTGATGAGGTCCGGTTCGTCGCGCAACAGCTGGGGGTCGATCACCGGCCCAGCTTACCCAGCCACGGATGACCAGCCGGTGAACCACCGGACGGGAGGCCCGTGGCACGGCCGATCCGCGCCTCCCGTCCGTCTCGTGGCCGCGTTCCGGACCGCGCAGCACCTGTTCGGTAGCGTTGATCGCATGTCGACGCCCTCGGATGCCACCGCTGTGCCGGAGGACGCCCCCGCAACGGAGCAGCGCACCGCCGCAGTCATCTACAACCCCGTCAAGGTCCACCTGCCGACGCTGAAGCGCACCGTGAACCGGTACCAGCGCGAAGCCGGCTGGGCCGAGACCAAGTGGTACGCCACGAGTGAGGAGGACCCGGGCGGCGGCATGGCCCGCGAGGCCCTCGACGCCGGCGCCGACGTGATCGCCGCTGCGGGCGGTGACGGCACGGTCCGCGCGGTCGCCGAGGTCGTGCACGGCTCCGACGCGGCCCTCGCGCTGCTGCCGAGCGGCACCGGCAACCTGCTCGCCCGCAACATCCCGGCGCCGATCGACGACCTGGGTGCGAGCGCGCACACGATCTTCCACGGCGAGGACCGGCCGATCGACTTCGGCACCGTCGGGGTCGAGCGGGAGGACGGCTCGCGCGAGCAGTTCGGCTTCCTCGTGATGGCCGGCCTGGGCCTCGACGCCCGGATGCTCGCGAACACGAACGACGACCTGAAGAAGAAGGTCGGCTGGCTCGCCTACGTCGACTCGCTGGTCCGCTCGTTGCGGGACGCCAGCGCGTTCGAGTTCCGGTACCGCCTGGACGGTGAGTCCAACCGCTCGGTCCGCGCGCACTCCCTGATCGTCGGCAACTGCGGCATGCTGCAAGCCGGCGCGACGCTGCTGCCCGACGCCGAGATCGACGACGGCGTGTTCGACATCGTCGTGATGCGTCCCCGGGGCTTCTTCGGCTGGGTCCGGATCGCCGCCCGGATGCTGTGGGAGAACGCGATCCTCCGCTCCGTCCGCCGCTCGGCGCTCGGCAACACCGAGATCGGCAAGCGCATCGTCACGAAGGCGCGTGAGGAGCGTCCGTTGCGCTACCTGCGCGGCGAGGAGTTCACGGCCCGCCTGGAGCGTCCGGACGAGTTCGAGATCGACGGCGACCCCGTGGGCGAGGTCGTGGCGTTCCGTGCGCGCATCGACCCGGGCGGGTTGACCGTCCGTGTCGCGGGCCCGGAAGACCAGACGCGGGCGACCCGCCGCCGCTGACGACGCGCCGGACCGCGGACTGTTCCGTTCCGGCGGAACGGGCCGGGAGGCTCAGCTCGCGTCCGGCTCGCCGCTCACGATCGCGCGCAGCCAGTCGCGCGCCTCGACGAACGCCTGATCGGAGTAGCGCGGCGACACCTCGGAGCGGACACCGTCCGCCCGGGGATACGACCCGAGGAACGTGACACGCGGGCTGAAGCGCCGCAGTCCGAGCAGCGCGTCCGCGACCCGTTCGTCCCGCACGTGGCCGTCGAGGTCGATGACGAACCGGTACCGACCGAGTTCGTCACCGATCGGCCGCGACGACAACAGGCCCATGTTGATGCCGCGGGTGGCGAACTGCTCGAGCATGTCGACCAGGGCGCCGGGGTGTTCGTTCGGCAGTTCGACGACGACGCTGGTCTTGTCCGCACCCGTGCGCTCCGGCAGCGCGAGCGTCTTCGAGACGAGCACGAACCGGGTCACGGCGCTGGCGTTCTCGCCGATGGAGTCCGCGAGCACCGCCAGGTCGTAGTGGTCCGTGATGCCGGGCGGGGCGACGGCTGCGTCCGCGACCGAGTGCTCCGCGAGCAGTTCCGCGGCCGCGGCGACGTTCGACGAGGCCGGGATGTGCCCGTGCCCGGGGACGTTCGCCTCGAGCCACCGATGTGTCTGCGCGTAGGCGACGGGGTGGGCGTTGACGGTGCGGACGTCGGCGAGCGCGGTGCCGGGTCGGGCGACGAGGACGAAGTCGACGGGGACCAGGTACTCCCCCACGATCCGCACGCCGGGGATCCGGGCCAGGGCGTCCTGCGTGGCGCTGACCCCGCCGTCGACGCTGTTCTCGATCGCGATCACCGCGCCGACCGAGCGTCCGGTGACGACGTCGTCGAGTGCTTCGCCGACGTTGTTGACGCTCCGCCAGGGCTTGCCGACGGCGGCCTCGACGAGCTTGAGGGCCGCCTCGGTGAAGGTGCCGGCCGGTCCGAGGTAGCTGTAGGTCTCGGCGGGCTGGTCGGCGGCATGGCTCATACCGGTGAGCCTAGCGGCGGTCAGTACAGCAGCTGCAGGGTGTCGGAGTCGCCGTTGCGTCCGACCGTGCGGAAGCCGACGCGTTCGTAGAGGATCCGGGCACCGGTGTTGCCGTCCTCGACGCTCAGGCTGATCCCCGGCCAGCCCGCGCTCCGGCCGGCGGCGACGAGCCGGGCGAGCAGGGCCGAGCCGACACCACGGCCGCGCGCTCGGGCATCGACGGCGAGCGTGAGTTCGGGGACGTCCTCGGCGACGAAGCCGTAGCCCGGGTCGCTGGCGGGCAGGTGCACGGCCCAGGCGACGCCGAGCGGCCCGTCGGTGTCGGAGGCCACGACGCCCAGGTCGGCGGGGCGACGGTCGGTCGGGGCGTCCGCGCTCCGGTCCGGGTCGTCCGTGCTCCGGTCCGGGTCGAAGGCCACGAAGTAGTGCGCGAACTCGGGCCGGTCGAGGTCGGCGTCGGTGAACCGCTCACCCGACCAGTTCATCGCGTCGAGGCTCGCCCGGCGCAGCAGGGGCAGGTCCTCCCGGGTTGCCGGCCGGTAGGTCACGCCGTCGACCACGTCCGGGAAGGCGTCGTCGGCGGTGCCGGTCAGCCGCCCCTCGCAGATCGTCGGCTCGTCGTCGGGGATGTTCGCCACCGCGGCGAAGCGTCCCTCGGGGTCGACGCGACTGAGGAGCACGCGGGAGATGCCGTCGAGTTCCGCGACCTGCTCGTCCGACAGTGCGTCGATGACCAGGCGTCGGGCGGTCCGGACGTGCCCGGGCGCTGCGGCGACGATGTGGTCGAAGCCGGCGTCGGTGAGCCGGACGTCGGTGGCTCGGCGGTCCTCGGTCGAGGGGCACCGGGCGACGAGCCCCCGCTTCTCGAGCCGGGACACGACGTGGGACAACCGCGGCAACGAGGCGTTCGTGGCCGAGGCCAGCACCGACATCCGGAGCGTGTGGAGCTCGGTCTCGGACAGCATCGCGATGACCATGTAGTCGAACATCGTCAGGTCGGCGTCGCGCTGCAGCTGGTGGTCGAGCGCTGCCGGCAGGAGTTCCATGACGGCGACGAACCCCATCCACGCCCGGAGCTGCTCGCGGGAGAGCCAGGGGGTGTCGTCGGTCATGCCCTCATCCTAGGGAGAGGTTGTCCCTGCAACCACAGGTTGGTCCGACCGACGCCGAGCCGTGACCGCGCCCACCACCAGGGCGATCACCACGACGGCGACCAGGACTCCCTCGACCACGAGCAACCGCGTCGTGTAGTCGAACGGCAACACGGTGTCGTTCTTCGTGCCGTGTGCCTTCGCCGCGATCTCCGGCAGCACCACCAGCGCCAGGACGCTGCCGAGGACGACGGCCGCCTGCACCACGACGAGCACCCATCTGTGGAGGGAGCGACCGGCCCGCCGGAGCCCCATGCCGACGGCCAGGACGAACGGGGACAGGATCGCGTCGTGCAGCACGACGGCGCCGAGGAGCCAGGTCGCCAGCCCACCGATCCGGTTCGGCCGGACGGTGGTCACGAGGACCCAGGCGCCGAACGCCAGGACCAGCACGCCCAGGACGACCAGCACGATGCGGGCCGTGCGGACCCGGTTGTCGACGACGACGGCGCTCATGCGATGACCTCGATCCGTTCGATCCACTTCGTCTGCAGCACACCCGGACGGCCGGGCGCGATGATCCGGGCGGGGAACCCGTGTTCCAGGTCGAGCTTCTCGCCGTTCAGCTCGAGGGCGATCAGGGTCGTCGGGTCGGCGGTGTACTCCGGCCCCATCTCCATGATCCGGTAGCCGCCGTGCCGCTCCAGGCTCGTCACCCGGACGTGCACGTCCGGGGCGACCTGCACCGCGGCGAGGAGGTCGCGCATCCGGACCCCCTTCCACGTCGCCATCTGGCTCCAGCCCTCGACGCACGCGATCGGCAGGCGCGCCTCGGTCTGGCCGAGGGCGATCAGCTCGGCACGGGAGAACGTCCGGCTGACCGAGGGGCCGGCGACCGTGAGTGCCCAGTCGGCGGCGGTCGCGGTGGCGAGGACGCCAGCGGCGCGGGCGGTGCGGTTCACCGGCAGTCCGTTCTGGCCGAGGTGCCGCTTGCGGGGACCGAAGACGTTGAACGGTTCACCGACGGCCGAGGACTGTCCGACCGTCAGGGCGACGACGCCCGCGGTGGCCGCGGTGACGCCGGCGATGAACCCACGGCGGGCGACGCGCTGACGGCGGCCGTCGGCGGACGCGGCGGTCCGCGTCACCGGGACGGTGTCGGTCGCCGGTGCGACCGGACCGGGGGCGGGAGTGCCGTCGATCCAGCGGTGGAGGCGTCCGACGAACCCGCCGGAGGGTGAGGCGGAGCCGGGACGGGCCTCCTGTCCGGCCGGGTCGTTCGGATCCGGCAACTCGCTGCCCACCGTCGCGTCGGCGACGAAGCGGCCCTGCGCGTCGAAGGAGTCCCGCTTCCGCCAGTACCGAGTGATGATCTGCAGCTTCGTGCCGATGTGGATGAGCAGCGACCCGATCAGCACGTACGCCAGCGCGTTGTGCACCTGCTTGAACGGGAACGGCCACGGGTACCACTGGTAGGTGTTGAGCAGACCGGTGACGACCTGCACGAGCGCGGACGCCACGAACACCGCGATCGACGCACGCTCGAGCAGGTGCAGGACGCTCCGGACCGGCGGGGTCTGCACCAGCGCTGGCATCACGACGTTGAGCTTCGCGAGCAGCAGCGGGATGATCGCGATGCCCGCCGTGATGTGCAGGCCCTGCGTGAACTGGTAGAGCTGCACGGGCCGGGTCGGGAAGCGCATCCAGCCGAGGGGCTCCTGCAGCAGGTGGCTGTAGACGCCGGTCAGGAAGCAGACCAGGAACGCGATGCCGAGCAGGCGGCCGGTGACCACGGCGCTGCGGGCGGTGCGGTTCGGCGAGGCCATCGCGTCACGGGTGTGGCGCATCAGGCGCTGCACCCCCGCTACTGTCGTCGGACCATGAGCGAACGACTGCGTCCGACCCGTCTCGACCGACGAGCGCTCGCCTCGAGCGTGCTCGTCCCGACCGCGCTCGCCGTCGTGGGCGTGCTGGTGCTCGGCATCGTCATCGCGGTGGGTGTCACGCATCTGGGGTTCCTCCGGGAGGGTCATCGCTCTCCATTCGTTGCGTGGACCCTCATCGCTTGGACGGTCTTCGCAGGCGCCGTGCTGGCGCTCAGGTTCGTGCCCCCGCACCTGGTGACGCGGATCGTCCTCGGTGGAGCGGTGATCGTCGGCATCGCGGCCCTGATCGGACCACCGAACACGAGCACCGACTCCGCACGCTACGCCTGGGACGGCATCGTGCAGCACGCGGGCATCTCGCCGTACCTGCACACCCCGCAGTCGGACGTGCTGCAGCACCTCCGCCCGGACTGGTTGTTCCCCGACAAGGTGAACGGCACGTGCGACGACATCAAGCCCCGGTTCCGCGGTCTCGGCGACGGTCGGCTCGGCCACTGCACGGCGATCAACCGCCCTGACGTCCCGACGATCTACCCGCCGATGGCCGAGCTGTGGTTCGCGCTGGTGCGGGCGTTCGTCCCCGCCACCGCGCAGTACCTGCCGTTCCAGTTCGCCGGACTCGTCGTCTCGCTCGGCGTCACCGTCGGGCTGCTCGTCGTCCTCCGTCGCCTGGGCCGTCCCACCTGGTGGGCCGCGCTCTGGGCCTGGTCCCCGCTCGTCGCCGCCGAGGCCGTCACGAACTCGCACGTCGACGTGGTCGGCGCGGCCCTGGCCACCGCGGGCGCCGTGCTCGTCGCGTTCGGTCGCCCGATCTGGGGCGGCATCGCGCTCGGCGCCGCGACCGCGACGAAGCTCATCCCGGCGATCGTGTACCCGGCGCTGCTCGGGCGGTGGCGCAGCTGGTGGGCGATCCCGGTCGGCATCGCCACGTTCGGGCTGCTCTACGTGCCCTACGTGCTGACGACCGGCCCGAAGGTCCTCGGGTACCTGCCCGGGTACCTGTCGGAAGAGGGGTACGAGGACGGCTCGCGGTTCGCCCTGGTCGCGAAGGTCGTGCCCGGGGACGCCGCGACGATCGTGGTGGGGCTCGTCGTGCTCGTCGCCGCGGTGCTGGCCTGGCGGCTGTCCGACCCGGCGAACCCCTGGTCCGGCCAGGTGTTCATGATCGGCGTGACCTTCCTCGCCGTGACCCCGCGCTACCCCTGGTACGCACTGCTGCTCATCCCGTTCGTGGTGCTCTCCGGCCGGTGGGAGTGGCTGTCCCTGACGCTCGCGATCGCCCTGCGCGGGGTGTGGCCCTCGGTGGTCGCCTACCGGTGGTGGCTGCTCGCGGCGATCGCCGTCGTGCTCGTCGTCACCCTCGTCCGCACCCGCCGCGAGGACTGGCTGCGCTGGCGTGACCGGCTGCTCGGCCGAGACGCGGTGCGCCACGACACGGTCCACCCGGATCGCAGCGACGGCACCGTATCCTGAGGCGATGCCGGCCCAGATGCTGCCCTCGACGGGTCAGCTCCTCCCCTCGTCGGACCTGATGCGTCGGGTCCACCCCGAGGCGCCGGCGCCCGGACCCCTGGACCGCACCGACCTGCCGCCGCGTCCCGCCGGTGACCCCGGCCTGGTGGACCGCTTCGGCCGGTACGCGGTGGACCTCCGGGTCTCACTGACCGAACGCTGCAACCTCCGCTGCACGTACTGCATGCCGGCCGAGGGGCTGCCCTTCGCGCCCGATGCCGCGCTGATGTCGGCGGACGAGATCGCCCGGCTGGTGGGCCTCGGCGCGGAGCAGCTCGGTATCCGCAAGGTCCGCTTCACCGGCGGCGAACCCCTGCTCCGCAAGGACCTGGTCGACGTGATCGCCCGGAGCGCGGCCGCCCACCCCGACCTCGAACTCTCGCTCACCACGAACGCCATCGGGCTCGCCGGACGCGCCGCCGCCCTCCGCGCCGCCGGACTGCACCGGCTCAACGTCTCGCTCGACACCGTCGACCCGGACGTCTTCGCCGAGGTCACCCGTCGGCCGTTCCTCGACCGGGTCCTCGAGGGCATCGCGGCCGCCGCCGACGCCGGCCTCGGGGTGAAGGTCAACGCGGTCCTGATGCGCGGGGTCAACGACCACCTGGCCTCCGAGCTGCTGGCCTGGTGCCTCGAGCGCGGCCACGAACTGCGCTTCATCGAGCAGATGCCGCTGGACCCGGGCCACGCCTGGGACGCGTCGACGATGATCACCGCCGTGCAGATCCGCGAGATCCTCAGCGTCGACTACGAACTCACTCCCGACGAGGCCCCGCGGAACGGTGCCCCGGCCGAGCGCTACCGCGTGCGGTCCCGGGCGACCGGACAGGACCTCGGCACGGTCGGCGTCATCGCGAGCATCACCGAGTCCTTCTGCGCCGACTGCACCCGCACCCGTTTGACCGCCGACGGCCACGTCCGCAGCTGCCTGTTCTCGGACGACGAGGTCGATCTGCTCGGACCGCTGCGCGCCGGTGCCGACGACGACGTGGTCCTCGACCGGTGGCGTCGGGCGATGTGGGCGAAGCCGCGCGACCACGGCGACGACAGCGACGGCTTCGTGCACCCCACCCGGGGCATGAGCGCGATCGGAGGATGACGGACATGACCACGCTGCGCTTCTTCGCCGCCGCCCGTGCCGCGGTCGGGCTCGACGAGACGACCGTCACGGCGGACTCCCTCGACGACGCCCTCCGGCGGGTCGAGGCCACCGACGTCGACCGCTGGACCGCACTGCAGGAGCGCTGCTCCTACCTGGTCGACGGCGTGACCACCCGCGACCGCTCGACGTCGCTCGTCGGGGTCGACGTCGTGGACGTCATGCCGCCCTTCGCCGGCGGCTGAGACGGCCGGTTCCGGAGGCTGGGACGGCCGGTTCCGGAAGCTCGGACCGGGCCGCGGCCAGCACCACGACGGCAGGGTCGTCAGCGCTCCCACACCGTGAGCTCGGCAGGCGGGATCTGCACCCGCACGGGTGTCCCCGGTGTCAGCCCGAGCGCCGCGACCGCGGCGAGCGTCAGGTCCGCCGTGAGCTCCCCGGCCCGTACCCGCACCAGTCCGTCGCGCGGCTCCAGCTCGGTGACGGTCCGGAGCAGCCCGCCCCGGGCGTCCTGGTCCGCGCGGGTGACGACGGCCGCGGTCGGGTGGTGCGCGGCCGAGACGGCACGGCCGGGAGGCACGCCGTGCGTCCCCGACACCAGCCGGCCCCCGTCGTCGGGCCGGCTCCCGGCACCGGGAGCGGCACGGTCCAGCACGAGACCGTCCGCCGTCGCCGTGCCGTGCAGGACCATGAGGCCCGAGAACGTCGCCGCGAAGGCACTCCGGGGTCGGGCGAGGACGTCGGCGGGACGCCCCTCCTCGACCACGCGGCCGTCCTCGAGCACGACGACACGATCCGCGAGGGCCATCACCTCGACCGGGTCGTGCGTCACGAGCAGGCTCGGGCGGCCGGCGACGGCGGTGCGGAGGGCTGCGCGGACCTCCTGCCGCGCGCCGACGTCGAGCGCCGAGGTCGGTTCGTCGAGCAGGACCACCGACGGGTCCGCCGCCAGGGCCCGGGCGATCGCGACGCGCTGGGCCTGACCACCCGAGAGGGTCCCGGGTGCGCGGTCTGCCAGCTCGGCCACCCCGACGGCGGCCAGGGCCTGACGGGCGGTGTGGCGGACCTCCCGGCCGGAGCGTCCGGCAGCCCGCGGACCGAAGGCGACGTTCGCCAGCACGCTCCGGTGCGGGAACAGGTCGGGGCGCTGGGCGACCAGGCCGACGCGGCGGCGGTGTGCCGGGACGCTGCGGCCCGGGCCGGCGAGCAGTCGCCCGGCGGAGCGGACCTCGCCGGCGTCGAGGGCGAGGAGGCCCGCGACGGCGTCGACGTCGCCCTGACCGTCGGACCGACCGAGTGCGTCGCCCTGATCGGCCCGAACGGTGCCGGCAAGTCCACCGTCGTCGACGCCGCGGTCGTGACGGACGACGTGGGCGACCAAGCCGGCCGGGTCGACCAGGTCGGCCGGCCCGGCCGTCACAGCGCGGCTCCGCGGGTCCGGACCGAGGCCAGCCCGATCACCAGGACCGCGACGACGACGAGCACCAGCGCGAGTGCGACCGCGGTGTCCGGGTCGATCTCACGCTGGAGGTACACCTCGAGCGGGAGGGTCCGGGTGACGCCCTGCAGACTGCCCGCGAAGGTGAGGGTCGCACCGAACTCGCCGAGTGCCCGGGCGAAGCAGAGGACCAGGCCGGCCGTGATGCCGGGCAGCACCCGGGGCGTGGTGACCGTCAGGAACGTGCGCGTCGGACCGGCGCCGAGCGTGGCGGCGACCCGCTCGTACCGGTCTCCCTCGACGCGGAGCGCCCCCTCGATCGACGACACCAGGAACGGCATCGCCACGAACGTCTGCGCGATCACGACCGCCGCCGTGGTGAACGCGATCCGCAACCCGTGCTCGTCGAGGAACGCACCGACGACGCCGAGCCGACCGAACGCGGCGAGCAGGGCCAACCCGCCGACCACGGGCGGCAGGACCAGCGGCAGCAGCACCACGGCCCGTGCCACCCCGGTCCAGCGTGAGCGCGACCGCGCGAACAGGACCGCCAGCGGGTACCCGAGGACGAACGCGATGCCGGTCGCCGCGGTCGCCGTGCCGAGGCTCAGCCCGAGCGCGGTCAGCGACGCGGGTGAGGTCACCAGCGCGACGAAGGACCCCCACTGGACCCGACCGACCATCGCGAGCACGGGGACGACGACGAACAGGCCGCCGAGCACCGCGGGGACCGGCAGCCACCACGGGACCGGGCCGCGCACCGCCGGGCGGCTGCGGCGGCTGCGGCGGCTGCGGCGGCCGTCCCGGTGGCCGCTGGGCTGTGCGTCCGGCACGGGGCTCAGGGCCTGCCGAAGCCGGCGTCGCCCAGGGTCCGCTGGCCGGCGGACGACAGGACGTACGACGTGAAGACCCGGGCGAGCGCGGGGTTCGCCGCGTCGCGCAGGACGCTGATCGGGTAGGTGTTCACCGCGTCGGACGCGGCCGCGAACGGCACCCCGTCGACGTCCGCACCGGCACCCTGCACGTCGGTGCGGTAGACGATGCCGGCATCGGCCTGGCCGGAGCGCACCTTGCCGAGGACGTCGGTGACGGACTGCTCCTCGCTGACCGGGTGCAGGTCGACACCGCTCGAGCGTTCCACCGCGGCCGTCGCAGCGCCGCACGGCACCGGGGCGGCACAGGTCACGAGCTGCACGCCGGAGTCGTCCAGGTCCGCCAGGTCCCGGATGTGGTGCGGGTTGCCCGGGGCCACGGCGATCTCGAGCGTGTTCGTCGCGAAGTCCTGCGGTGAACCGCTGGCGAGGCTCTGCTTGCCGAGCTTCGCCGTCGTGGCCTGGTCCGCCGAGGCGATGACGTCGGCGGGGGCGCCGTTCTGGATCTGGGAGACCAGGTCGCTCGAGCCGGCGAACGAGAACGTGACGGTGGTGCCCGGGTGCGCCTGCTCGAAGTCGTGTCCGAGCGTCGTGAAGGTCTTCTGCAGCGACGCGGCGGCGAACACCGTGATCGAGCCCGTGGGCACGGCGTTCGACGATGTGCCCGACGATGGGCCCGGCGTCGTGCTGGCACCCCCGGCTGCTGGCGTGCTCGCGCAGCCAGCGAGCGCCAGGGCCAGCAGCACGCCGGTGGTCAGGACGGTCGTCAACTGTGTGCGCTGTCGCATCGGAGGGGCCTTCTCACTCACCTAGGTGATCCGCAGGTGCGGACCGGTGCGACGATCCTACCCGCAGCAGCGGATCAGTTCGGTGAGAGGGGTAACCCCTCGCGACGCCAGGCGTCGACACCGCCGTCGAGGACGGTGACGGGCCTCCCGACGGTCCGCGCCCATGCGTCGGCCCGCGGCCCGCGCGCGCAGGTGACGACGACGTCCCCGTCCGGCAGGGCGGCGTCGCCGTGCACCGAGCCGGCGATGACGCCGGTGGCCCACTCCTCGGCGGTGCGGACGTCGACGAGGGTCAGGGTGTCGGCCGGATCGGCCAGGCGGGCGGCGAGCGCCGCGGGCGAGATGCGTGGGGCGGCCGAGGCCGCTCCTGCCGCTCCGGCCTGGAGGCCCGTGGGACGTCGCGACGCCGGCCCACGTCGGATCGGGCTCTCGGTCCACCGCCAGCGCCGGGCGTCGACCGTCAGGAGTCGGCCGAGCAACGGTTCTCCGAGGCCGGCGACGAGGGCCGTCACCTGCGCGGCCATCACCGACCCGACCGCCCCGCAGAGCGCCGGCAGGACACCGTCGATCGCGCACGAGCCCTCGTCGGGCAGGACCTCGGGGTGCAGGTCGTGGAAGTCGATGCCGTCGTCCCCCGCGTCGCGGAAGACCGAGACCTGGCCGTCGTAGGACAGCACGGTGCCCCAGACGAACGGGATCCCGAGCGGTGCACAGGCGTCCGAGATCGCCCGCGTGACGTCCACCGCGTCGGCGGCGTCGACCACGACGTCGTGCCCCGCGACGTGCTCGGGCCGGAAGCGACCGACGACCGCGACGACGTCGAGCTCGGGATCGACCGCGCGGGCCCGGGTTGCAGCGACCTCGGCCTTCGCGGCGCCGACGTCCGCAGTGGTGAAGAGCGTCTGCCGGGCCAGGTTCGAGCCGTCCACGACGTCGTCGTCCACGATCGTCAGGCGTCCGAGCCCACTGCCCGCCAGGTAGGAGACCACCGGCGCACCGAGCCCACCGGCACCGACGACCAGGACCCGCGCCCGCCCGAGTAGTTCCAGGACGTCCGGGCCGGAGCCGGCGAGCGCCGCCGTCCGCGAGCCGAGTCGGCGGCGTGCGGTGCTGACGGTCATGCGTCCTCCTCCGGACCCGGTGTCTCGACCGTGACCATCGTGGCCTTGACCGAGGCGACGGCGACCGACCCGATCTCGAGTCCGAGGTCGCGGACGGCTTCGGAACTCATCAGCGAGACGACCCGGTGCGGGCCGCACTGCAGCTCGACCTGGGCCATCACGGTGTCGACGACGAGCCCGGTGACGATGCCGACGAAGCGGTTCCGTGCCGAGCTCCGGACGCCCGAGGGGTCGGCGAGCTGGTCGCCCCGCGAACGGGCGTACTCGGCGAGCTCCCGACCGTCGACGACCGCCCGTCCGACGGCGTCCGTCGCGCGGCTGAAGGTGCCGCCCTCGACCAGGCGGCGCACGGTGTCGTCGCTGACCCCGAGGTACGTCGCGGCGTCACGGATCCGGAGCTGCGTCATGACGACGACCCTAACTGTGGAACGCCGACCATCGGCTTGTGGACACTCACCGGCTCGGGGGGCTGTATGTGCGGTTCCCGTCCAGCGGCGCTCGGTACCGTCTCCGGCGTGAGTTCTCCCCGTACCGGCAGCATCGGCGTCCCGCACGCGGTCCGCCACGTGCCGGTCCGTGGCGGTCTCCGCGGCGCCGTCTCGGCCGCCGCCACCACCGCTGTCCGCACCCCGGAGCTCACCATCGGTGCACTCGGCGTCGTCATCGCGGCGGCCTTCTCGTGGGTCCCGTCACTCTGGTACGACGAGGCCGCGACCGTCACCAGCGCGCAGCGTTCCTGGCCCCAGCTGTGGGCCGAGCTGCACACCGTCGACGCGGTGCACGGTGTCTACTACGCACTCATCCACGTCTGGTTCTGGCTGGTCGGCTACACGCCGTTCACGCTGCGACTGCCGAGCGCACTGGCCGTCGGCGTCGCCGCCGCACTCGTGGTCGCCCTCGGTCGTCGGATCGGCGGCAAGCGCCTCGGGATCACCGCGGGCATCGTGTTCCTGCTCCTGCCCCGGGTGCAATGGGCCGGCACCGAGGGCCGCCCCTACGCCACCATCACGACCCTCTCCGTCTGCCTGACGCTCGTCGGACTGACCGCCCTCCGTCGCAGCCGACGGGGCCGGGCGACCGGCTGGTGGGTGGCGTACGGCGTGCTCGCCGTCGTCGCGGTCGCGTTCAACGTGTACCTCTCGCTCGCGGTCGTCGCACACGCCGTGGCCCTCGCCTGGACGCTGCTCGCCGAGCGGCACGACCTCCGCCTGGCCACCTTCTCGCGCACCGGCCGGATGCCCGGCACCCCGCTCGTCACCCGTCGCGTCCTGGTCCGGTGGGTCGCCGCCGCAGCCACCGCCGCGGTGGTCGTCACGCCGTTCGTCCTCGTGGTGTCGTCCCAGGCGAAGCAGATCGGCTGGATCAAGGGCATCGGCACCGGCACGTTCCGGCAGGTCTTCTCGACGGCGTGGTTCGGCGCCTCCGGCCCGTACGCTGCGATGGCGTGGACGCTCATGGCGATCGGCGTCGCCACCGCCCTGGTGCACGCGCGTCGTCAGGCGCCGTCCGCCCGCGCCGTCGTGCGGGCGCAGGCCGTCCGTGTGGCGCTCCCGCTCGTCGTCGTCCCGACCACGGTCCTCCTGCTCGCGACCGCGCTGGGCGAGCGTCTCTACTCCCCGAAGTACGCGTCACTGAGCCTGCCGTTCGTCGCGGTCCTCATCGCCCTGGCCCTGACGTTGATCCGGCCGAGGGCGCTGCTCGCGGTCGCCGTCGCCGCGCTCGTCGTCCTGTCGGTCCCCACTGCCGTCGTCGTGAAGGGGCCGGAGGCCAAGTCCGACTCGACCTGGGCCCAGGCCGCGTCGATCATCAGCACCGAGCGCGCCGCTCGCCCGAGCGCGAACGAGGGCGTCGTCTTCGGCAGTGTCTACCGCCACCCGACGACGACGGCGGAGATCATCAAGGTCTCGTACCCGGAGGCGTTCGCCGGACTCACCGACCTGGCCGTCGGCGCGAACGGTGCCGACCAGGGCGTGCTGTGGAACCGGAACGCGGACCTCGCCTCGACGGTCCCCGCCCGTCTCGGCGACATCGACACCGTCTGGTACGTCGGCGGCACGTCGCGCACGATCCGGCCCGAACTGAAGGCCGTGCTCGCGGAGCGCGGGTTCCGTCCGGTGCACAACTGGCAGACCGGCAAGGTCATCATGACGGAGTTCGTCCGCTCCTGACGGTCACCCCGACCGAACGACGTCCGGTCCGGTCCGGTCGACGGCCGGTCCGGTCGCCGTCCGCCGTCAGTGCAGGACGCGGGCGCCGTGCACGGGGCCGTTCGCCCGCAGCGCCACGAAGCCGGACGCACTGAGCGCGACCTGCACCTCGAGTGCGGCGTCGCGGTCCGGCACGAGGAACGCCACCGTCGGCCCGCTGCCGGACACCAGTCCGGCGAGGGCGCCGGAGCGCTCCCCCAGCTCCAGCGTCTCCGCCAGCGCCGGCTGCAGACGCATGGCAGGGGCCTGCAGGTCGTTGTGCAGGTTCTCGGCCAGGAGCTCGGCGTCGCCGGCGCGGAGGGCCTGCAGCACCTGCGCCTCGACGACGGGGGTGCGCGGTGCGGGCGAGATGTCGGCCCGGTAGCGCTCCCGGTGCTCGTCGAGGGCGCGGTACACCGCCGGGGTCGAGAGACCGGTCTCGCTGAGCGCGAGGACCCAGTGGAACTCGCCCTTCGCCAGCGCCGGGCTGAGTTCGTCACCACGACCGGTGCCGACGGCGGTGCCCCCGGCGAAGGCGAACGGCACGTCGGCGCCGAGTTCGGCCGCCAGGCGCAGCAGTTCGTCCCGCCCGAGGCCGGTGCCCCACAGGGTGTCGACGGCCAGGAGGGTCGCGGCGGCGTCCGCCGAGCCTCCGCCCATGCCACCGGCGACCGGCACCTGCTTGTCGATCGTCAGGTGCACGCCGCCGCGGTGGCCCGCGGTCCGGGCGACCAGACGGGCGGCGCGGATCGCCAGGTTCGTGTCGTCCGTCGGCACGGACGAGGTGTCGATCGGACCGGTGAACCGTACCGAGAAGTCGTCGGCGCGCTCGGCGGTGACGTCCTCGTACAGGGACACGGCCTGGTAGGCGGTGGCGATGTCGTGGTAGCCGTCGTCCTGCAGCGCCCCGACGGACAGGTGGACGTTGATCTTGCCCGGTGCGCGCGTCCGCACCCGATCCGGAGCGGGCGTCGACGTCATGCGACCAACCTATCCCCGTCCGGGTCGGGCTCCGGTCGCGTCGGCCGCTGCGGCGAACCCGCGCCGCAGGTCCGCGATGACGTCGTCGATGTGTTCCAGGCCGATCGACAGCCGGATCAGCCCCTCGCCGACACCGGCGGCCGCGCGCTCGGACGGGGCCATCTGCACGTGGGTGGTCGACGCCGGGTGCACCACCAGGGACCGGACGTCACCGATGTTCGAGACGTGGTCGAAGAGCTCCAGCGCGGCGACGAACCGGCGGCCGGCCGCGACCCCGCCGGCCAGGTCGAACGCCAGGACGCTCGACGGCCCCTTCGGCACGTAGCGCTGCTGCAGGTGGTGCCACGGCGAGCTCGGCAGGCCGGCGTAGTGCACGTGCTCGACCTGCTCGTGCGCGTCCAGCCAGGACGCCACCGTCGCCGCGTTCGACACGTGCCGGTCCATCCGGAGCGACAGGGTCTGGATGCCCTGCAGCACCAGGAAGGCGTTGAACGGGGCGATCGCCGGACCGAGGTCCGCCGACAGCTTCGACCGGGTGCGCTGGATGAAGGCGCGGCGCCCGAACTTCTCGGCGAAGTTCGTGCCCGAGAACCCCGAGTGCTCGGTCGTCGTCAGCTGCGGGTACTTCTCCGGGTACGCGGCCCAGTCGAACGAGCCGGCGTCGACGATGAGCCCGGCGATCGCACTGCCGTGTCCGGCGAGGTACTTCGTCGCCGAGTGCACGACGATGTCCGCGCCGTGCTCGATCGGCCGGACCAGGTACGGCGTCGCGATCGTGTTGTCGACGATCAGCGGGACCCCGGCGTCGTGGGCGACCCCGGCCACCCCGGCGAAGTCCAGGACGTCGCCGCGCGGGTTCGGGATCGACTCCCCGAAGAACGCCCGGGTCTCGGGGCGCACGGCGGCGGCCCACTCGTCCAGGTCGGTCGGGTCCTGCACGAAGGTGAACGCGATCCCCAGGTCCTTCAGGGTCGACGCGAAGAGCGTGTACGTCGCGCCGTACAGCGAGGCGCTCGAGACGACGTGGTCCCCGGCGCGGGCGAGGCCCAGCACCGCCAACGACGTCGCCGCCTGCCCGGACGCCAGCGCCAGGGCGGCGACCCCACCCTCGAGGTCGGCGATCCGACGCTCCAGCGCCGCCGCCGAGGGGTTGTTCACGCGGGAGTACGTGTGCCCCGGTGCGTTGAGCAGGAAACGGTCGGCAGCGTCCTCGCCGGACGGGTACACGAACGCAGCGGTCTGCGCGATCGGCGGCACGTTCCCGCCGAAGCCCGGGTCGGACTTGAAGCCGGCCCGGATCTGCCGGGTCTCGAAGGCCCAGTCGTCCTCGGCGGCCATCAGGACACCGCCTCGGCTTCGGCTTCCGCCTCGGCGTCTGCCGGCACCGACGCGCGGACGAGCGGGATGACCTGTTCGCCGAAGCGCTCCATCTCCTCGAGCTGCGGTGAGAACTGCAGCAGCAGCGTGTCGACCCCGGCGTCCTCGTACTCGCGGATCCGCGCGGCGACCTGCTCCGGCGTGCCGACGAACTGCGGACGGAGGCCCCGGTTCGACACCGAGTAGTCCTCGAGCGAGGGGACGTGCTCGAGCTGCGACTTCGAGATGAAGTCCTGGTACGACTCGTACGCCTTGCCGTGCTGTACGTCGGTGATGCGGGCCAGCTCGGCCTGCGCTTCCTCCTCGGTCTCGCGGACGATCGCGTAGGCCGCCATCCCGAACGCCTCGAACGGCGGCAGCCCCGCGTCCTCACGACGCTGACGCATCTCGGAGATCTTCGTCCGGAGTTCCTCGACCGTGCCGCCGTGGGTCAGGTAGGCGTCGGCGTAGTGGGTGATGCTCGCCTTGCCGGCCTCGCTCTCGCCGCCGGCGTAGATGCGCGGGGTGACGCGGGGCTTCGGCTCGAGGTGGGCGTTCTCGACGTCGTAGTAGTCGCCGTGGAAGCTGTACGGGGTCTCCCGCCACAGGCCCTTCAGGATCTCGACGAACTCGGCGGTGCGCTTGTAACGGTCGTCGTGCTCGGAGAAGATGCCGCCGTACTGACGCGCTTCCTCGGCCCACCAGGCGCTCACCACGTTGAAGGTGAACCGGCCGCCGGAGATGTCGTCGATCGTCGCCGCCTGCTTCGCGGTCACCGCCGGCAGGTGGTACCCGGGACGCATCGCCGCCATGATCTCGAGGCGCTCGGTGGTCGCCGCGATCGCCGCCGCCAGGGCCCACGCCTCGAGACTCGGCGCCGCGACGCCCTTGATGTCGTTGAGGTTCAGCTCCGGCACGAGCGTCAGGTCGAACCCGATCCGCTCGGCGCGCTGCGCCAGGAGCTTCACGTAGTCGAACGTGACCGGCATCTGCTCGTCGTCGACGTTGCGCAGCCAGCCGCCGAAGAGCGGGGTCCAGTATCCGAATCGCACGGGGAGGTTCCTTGGGTGGTGAGGAGGGACGGACGGGAGGCGCGCCCCGGGTGGTGGGGCGTGCCTCCCGTCCGGTGGATGGTCAGGACGGTACGGCCGGGGCCGCGCGGGCTGCTGGCCGCGTCAGGTCAGGCGTGCGCTGCGGCGGCCGCGTACTCCGCGTCGAGCAGGCCGCCGAGGAAGCGGGCGATCGAGCGCGGCCCGGAGGCGGGCGCGACCGCCTCGACGGCGGGGTTGTAGTTCGTGTTCGTGTTGATGTCGTACACGACGGTGCGCCCGTCGGTGGTCTCCATGAACTCGACACCGGCGATCTGGATGCGCTGGTCGGCGAGGAAGCCGCGCAGCTGCTGGACCAGCGGGTGGTCCGCGGCGACCTCGGTGCGGACCGAGAACGTCTCGGTGGCACCGCCGTCGGTACCCGGGACGTCGCACACCGCACCCGCGATGGTCTGCGGGACCTCGCACGCGTCCGCCGGGCAGAGCTCGAAGCTGCCGGCGCTCGTGTCGACGCGGACCGCGTAGACGAACTCGCCACCGACGAACTCGGCCCGGGTGATGAACGGCTCGCGCGCCGTCAGGTACTCCTGCAGCAGCGTGATGCCGTCGACCGGCGCCTCGAACTCGGGGCTGTCGACGTACGCGTCGAACTCGGCCAGCGAGTCGAAGCGGCGGACGCCGAGGCCCTTGCCGCCCTGGTTGTGCTTCGTGATGAACGGGACGTCCTGACCGTTCGTGAAGGTGGCCGCGGACTGCTTGAGCGTCGTCGTGCCGAACACCGCGGTCGTCCGGGGCACGTCGAAGCCCGCGGCGCGGAGCAGTCCGTGCTGGGCGACCTTCGACACCTCGAGCTCGAGGACGTGGCTGCCGCCGACGACCTGTCGCCCGGCGCGCTCGAGCCAGCCGAGCAGCGCCCGGGTGTACTCCTTGCTGTGCTCGTGCCCGCGGGTGTGACTGCTGGCCGACATCCGGCTCCAGTAGACGCCCGGCTCCGGCTCGGCGGCCAGGTCGACCTGTCCCTCGGTCAGGAGGATCTCCTGCACCGGGACGCCCTCGGCCTCGAAGGCGGCGGCGAGCGGCGGGAACCACTCGGGGTTCTCGTGGATGACGTACACGCGCGGAGTGCTCACCGCACCACCCTAAGCACGGTGTCGTCGCACCTGCCAGGTGTGTGACGTGGTGTTGCAGGCGCACCACACTGCTGCCCCCACGACACAACGCCCCGCACTCGGCGGGGCGTTGGCTGGGTGCGGGAGGCCCGGAGGCGTCCTGCACCGCCAGGACACCAGTTCAGTGGGGCGCAGCCGAAGCGTCGAAGGACTGCTGGCCGACGACGCCGAGCAGCTCGAGCTTCTGCGCGTCCTCGCTGCCCGCGGGAGCGGTGAACAGCAGCAGCGCCTGCGCCTGGTCGTCCGTGTGCAGGACCTGGCAGTCGACGGTGATCCGGCCGAGTTCGGGCTGCACGATGGTCTTGTTGTCCGACCAGCGACTCGCGACCTCGTGCAGGGCCCAGAGCTCGGCGAACTCGGGGCTCCGCCGTTCGAGTTCCGCGATGAGTTCGGTCGCCCGTCGGTCCCCGGGCCCGGCCAGCCCGACCGCGGCCCGGAGCGACGCCACCACGACCCGGCCCAGGTGTTCGTGCTGCTCGGCCGCGTACTTCGCCCGTTCGGTGCCGCTCACGAACCACCGCCACGCCTGGTACCGCTCGTTGCCGGCCAGACCCACGGACGTGCCGAGGAGCGCCGCCGCCATCGGGTTCTCGACGAGAGTTTCCCCCAGGTGGTTCACGACGATCGCCGGGGTGTCCGCCAGCCGGTCCAGCACGCGGAGGATCGCGGGGTCGACGTGGTCGGCGCGGTGCATCCGGACGGGCGCGTTCTGCCCGGTCAGGTGGAACAGGTGGTCGCGTTCGTCGAGCGAGCACCGGAGGGCACGGGCGATCGCGGCGACCATCTGCTCCGACGGCTGCGGGCCACGCTGCTGTTCGAGTCGCGTGTAGTAGTCGACGGACATGCCGGCGAGGGCCGCCACCTCTTCACGACGGAGGCCCGGGGTGCGCCGTCGCGCGCCCGCGCCGATCCCGACGTCCTCCGGGCGGAGCAGCTCCCGTCGGCGGCGGAGGAAGTCGGCGAGGGCTGCACGGTCCATGCGCCCAGTCTGCTGTGTCCGTCATCCCGGAGCCAGGGAGCGCCGGTCCCCCGATGACCGCGCTCTGGTTGTCCCGACCCGCACGGCGCATCGTGGTGGTCATGGACATCACGAACAGCACCGTCTTCATCCCCGGCGCGACCTCGGGCATCGGCCTGGCCCTCGCGCTCCGCCTGCAGCAGGCCGGCAGCACCGTCGTCGTCGGCGGCCGTCGTCAGGCCCTCCTCGACTCGATCGCCGCCGAGCACGGCCTGGACACCGTGCAGGTCGACGTCGCCGACGCCGAGTCGATCCGGCACGCCGCCGAGACCGTCCTGGCGGCCCACCCGTCGCTCGACACCCTCGTGACGATGTCGGGCATCATGCGGAACGAGGACCTCCGCGACCCGGCGCACATCTCGGACGCCGTCGAGATCGTCGAGACGAACCTGGTCGGCACGATCCGGCTGATCGACGCGTTCCTGCCGCACCTGCTCGGCCGCCCGAGCGCGACGGTCATGACGGTGTCGTCGGGTCTGGCGTTCGTGCCGCTGACCGCCACCCCGACCTACAGCGCCACCAAGGCCGGCGTGCACGCGTACACGCAGGCGCTCCGGCAGCAGCTCGTCGGCTCGTCGGTCGAGGTCCTCGAGCTCGCGCCGCCGGCCGTCGCCACCGACCTGATGGGTGGGCAGGACTTCGGCGGGATGCCGCTCGACGCGTTCATCGACGAGGTCGTCGGCCTGGTCGAGTCCGGTGCGACTCCGGAGATCCTGGTGCAGAACGTCCAGCCGCTGCGCTGGGCCGAGCGCGACGGGAACCACCAGCAGATCCTCGAGATGATGGCTGCGCGCGAGCACTGACCCACTCCGCCCGTCCTGACATGTAGAACATCGTGCTGCTCCGGCATGTCAGGATGGGTGGATGCGACCAGCACCGTACGAGGAAGCCCTGCCGTCCGGACGCCTGATGCCTGTGGTCGGCATCGCCGTGATCGCCATCGCGGTCGCCGCGGTCGCACTCCCGCTCGTCCTGCCGCCGTCACCCGGTCACGGCCTCGGTCCCGGAGACACCGCGGTCCTGATCGGGACACTCGTCGTCACGGTCGTCCTGGGCATCGGCGTCGTCCGGATGCGACAGACGATCCGCGTCGACGACGTGCTGGAGGTCCGCGTCACCCCGTTCTGGTACCGACGCCGCATCCCGCTCGACCGGATCGCATCGGTGACGCCGATGGAGATGAACGGCCTGAACTCGGGCGGCTGGGGCATCCGCCTGATCCCGAGCGGGACCGCGATCCTGCTCGACAACGGGCCGGGCGTGCACGTCACCGTCCGCGGCAAGCGTGCACTGCGGTTCCGCTGCGGCGATCCGGACGCGCTCGTCGCCGCTCTGGAGGCACGGGGCGCGTCCGTCCGCTGAGTCGCGTCCGTCGGGCGGCGTCGGTCAGTCGCTCGTGCCGGCGGCTGCGAGGACGGTCCTGCCGAGACGCACGAAGTCGTCGACGCCGAGTTCCTCGCCGCGGGCGGTCGGTGCGATGCCGGCGGCTTCGAGGACCTCGGACGCACGAGCACTGCCGCCCAGGACACCGGAGAGCGCCTGGCGGAGCATCTTCCGACGCTGCTGGAACGCCGCGTCGACCAGGGTGAACACCCGCGAGCGCAGCTGTTCGTCGCCCGGCGGCTCGTGCCGGTCGAACCCGACCAGGACGCTGTCGACGTTCGGCACCGGCCAGAACACCTGCCGGCTGACCTGCCCGGCGATCCGCCAGGACCCGTACCAGGCGGCCTTGACGCTCGGGGAGCCGTAGACCTTGCTGCCGGGGTCGGCGGCCAGTCGGTACCCGACCTCGGCCTGCACCATGACGAGCGAGCGGACCAGGGACGGGAAGGTCGCGAGCAGGTGCAGGAGCACCGGCACGGACACGTTGTACGGCAGGTTCGCGACGAGGTGCGTCGGCGCGACGGGCAGGTCCTCTGCCGAGACCTGCATGGCGTCCTGGTGGACGACGGTCAGGCGGGCGTCGGGCTGCATCGCGGAGACGGTCGTCGGCAGGTGCGCGGCGAGCCGGGCGTCGATCTCGACAGCCGTCACGGCAGCGCCGGTCTCGGTCAGGCCGAGGGTCAGCGACCCGAGCCCGGGCCCGACCTCGAGAACTGCGGCCTCGGGCATGACGCCGGCGATCGACACGATGCGCCGGACAGTGTTGGCGTCGTGCACGAAGTTCTGGCCGAGCTTCTTCGTGGGGGTGACGTCGAGCGTCGCCGCGAGGTCCCGGATCTCCGCCGGGCCGAGGAGCGCACCCACGGCTACTGCACCACCGTGACGGGTTCGGCGTCCCACATGCCGTAGACGAGTTCGGTGTTCGAGGTGATCTGCGCTGCGAGCATCGACACGTCGGTCCCCAGCGTCTCGGCCATCGACCGCAGCGTGTGCGGGATCAGGTACGGCGCGTTCGGCCGACCGCGGAACGGCGTCGGCGTGAGGAACGGCGCGTCCGTCTCGACCATGATCAGGTGGCGCGGTGCGACGTGCAGGGCGTCGCGCAGGTTCTGCGCGTTCTTGAACGTCACGGTGCCGGCGAACGACATGTACCAACCGCGCTCGGCACACAGGCGTGCGAGCTCCGGGCCGCCGGAGAAGCAGTGGAAGACGGTGCGCTCCGGGGCCCCGACACGCTCGAGGACCTCGACCACGGCGTCGTGGGCGTCCCGGTCGTGGATCGTCAGCGCCAGGTCGTGGTCCTTCGCGATGCGGATGTGCTCCTCGAAGGAGCGGATCTGCGCCGCCCGGCCGTCGTCACCCGTGCGGAAGAAGTCGAGCCCGGTCTCCCCGATCGCCCGGACCCGGGGCAGGGCCGCGAGCTCGGCGATGCCGGCCAGGTGTTCGTCGAGCAGGCCCTGTTCGTCGAGGACGGGGGCTTCGTTCGGGTGCAGGGCGACCGCGGCGAGGACCCGGGGTTCCCGTGCCGCGATCGACGCCGACCACTGCGAGGTGGCGAGGTCCGTGCCGACCTGCACGACTCCGCGGACGCCGACGCTCGAGGCACGGTCGAGGTGCTCCCGGTAGTCGAGCGGACCGTCGCCACCGTCCCCGACACCGTCGGCGATCTCCATGTGCGTGTGGTTGTCGTACACCGGCACGGTGAGGGCCTGCGGCAACGGCGGGTACGTCAGGTCCCGCTTCTGCCCGCCACCGTCGCCGCCGCGAGCGCGGACGTGCGCGTCGGTCACGCGGCGCCCTGCTCCGGCTGCTCGAT
Organism: Curtobacterium sp. APC 4022; assembly: GCF_030407555.1. Lineage (NCBI taxonomy): Bacteria > Bacillati > Actinomycetota > Actinomycetes > Micrococcales > Microbacteriaceae > Curtobacterium > Curtobacterium sp. APC 4022. Next base: position 103,632 of record NZ_JASDDD010000003.1, on the reverse strand, counting down.
GCGCGGGAACAGCCCGGCCGCGAGGGGCGTCACCGTCTCCGAGCCCTGCCACTCCCAGGCGCGGTCGATGCGCTGCTCGGCGATGGTCCCGCCGGCACCGATCGAGGCCCAGAGCTTCTCCGTCGCCTTCGGCATCACCGGGGACACGAGCACGGCCACCGTGCCGAGGCCCCGGAGTGCCGTGACGAGCACGGTCGCCAGTCGCTCCCGCTGGGCGTCGTCCTTCGCCAGGGCCCAGGGCTCCTGCTCGGTGATGTAGCCGTTCAGGGCGTCGACCAGTTCCCAGACCGTGGTGATCGCGTCGTGCGGAGCGAACGCGGCGATCGACGCGTCGGCCCGCTCGGTCACGGCCTGCGCGAGGGCGTCGACCGCGGCGTCGGACTCGGTCAGCTCGCCGCGCTCCGGGACGGCACCGTCGAAGTACCGGTTGAGCATCGCGACGATGCGGGAGGCCAGGTTGCCGAAGCCGTTCGCCAGCTCGGCCTGGTACCGCGCCGAGATGTCTTCCCAGCTGAAGTTGCCGTCCTGCCCGAAGGTGATCGCGCGGAGGAAGTAGTAGCGGAAGGCGTCGGAGCCGAACGTGTCGGTGATCTCGCTCGGGGCGATGCCGGTCAGCTTCGACTTGGACATCTTCTCGCCGCCGACGAGCAGCCAGCCGTGGCCGAACACGCGCTCCGGCACCGGGAGCCCCGCGGCCATGAGCATCGCGGGCCAGATCACGGCGTGGAAGCGGGCGATGTCCTTGCCCACGATGTGCACGCTGGGCCAGAGGCGCTGGAAGGCCTCGTCGTCGTCGGTGCCGTAGCCGAGCGCGGTGATGTAGTTCAGCAGCGCGTCGAACCAGACGTAGAGGACGTGGTCGGAGTCCCACGGGATCTGGATGCCCCAGTCGAAGCTCGACCGCGAGATCGACAGGTCACGCAGACCCTGCTTGACGAAGGAGACGATCTCGTTGCGGACGCTCTCCGGCTGGATGAACTGCGGGTTCGACTCGTACAGGTCGAGCAGGCGCTGCTCGAAGTCAGACATCCGGAAGAAGTAGTTGCGCTCGGCCAGGACCTCCACCGGGATGGAGTGGATCGCGCAGACCTGCTGGCCCTCGTACGGACCGGTGCCGGGGACCAGGTCGCTCGGCTGCTTGTACTCCTCGCAGCCCACGCAGTAGAAGCCCTCGAACTCGCCGGCGTAGATGTAGCCGTCGTCGTAGAGCTTCTGCAGGAACGCGGTCACGCCACGCTCGTGACGCTCGTCGGTGGTGCGGATGAAGTCGTCGTTCGCGACGTCGACGGTGTCGAGCAGCGGCTTCCACGCGTCGGTGACCAGGCGGTCCGCCCACTCCTTCGGGGTCACGTCGTTCGCCGAGGCGGTGCGCAGGATCTTCTGTCCGTGCTCGTCGGTGCCCGTGAGCAGCCAGGTGTCGTCGCCGCGCTGGCGGTGCCAGCGCGCGAGGACGTCCGCGGCGACCTCCGTGTACGCGTGCCCGATGTGGGGCACGTCGTTGACGTAGAAGATCGGCGTGGTGATCGAGAACGAGCTGCCGTCGGCCATGCGGACCATCCTAGAGGCGAGCCCGAGCCCCGTGACGCGCGGTCATCCGGCCTGTGGACAACCGGACGGGAGGCCCGTGGCGACGCCGCCACGGGCCTCCCGTCCGACAGGTGTCGGGTCCGGTCAGCGTGCGGCGAGCGCACCCTCGTAGAGGTCCCGCTTGGACAACCCGGTCGCGTCGGCGACCGCTGCGGCGGCCTCCTTCATGCGTGCGCCGGCGGCCACGCGCTCGAGGACCAGGCGCACGCCGTCCTCGATCGTGGCGTCCTCACCCGACCCCGTCGAGCCCGCGACGACGACGCAGATCTCGCCACGGACGCCGTCGGCCGCCCACTCGGTCAGCTCGGCGAGGGTCCCGCGTCGGATCTCCTCGTGCATCTTCGTGAGCTCCCGGCAGACGGCGGCGCGCCGGTCGGCTCCGAACCCGGCGGCCATGTCGCCGAGCGTGTCGGCGATCCGGTGCGGCGACTCGAAGAAGACCATGGTCCGCTGCTCCCCCGCCAACGCGGCGAAGACACGACGACGCTCGCCGCCCTTGCGGGTCGGGAAGCCCTCGAACGTGAACCGGTCCGTCGGCAGTCCCGACAGCGCGAGGGCGGTGAGGACGGCACTCGGGCCGGGGATCGCGGTGACGGTGACGCCCGCGGCGGCGGCGGCCTCCACCAGCGGGAAACCGGGGTCGCTGATGGCGGGCATGCCCGCGTCGGTCAGGACGACGACGTCGTCCTCGCGCGCCAGTTCGACGACCTCGGCAGCACGCTCCCGCTCGTTGTGCTCGTGCAGCGCGATGAGCCGCGGCCGGTTCTCGATGCCGAGTGCGCGCATCAGGTGGATCGCGGTCCGGGTGTCCTCGGCGGCGACGACGGAGGCGTTCGACAGCGTCTCCACGAGTCGACGGGAGGCATCACCGAGGTTGCCGATGGGGGTTGCTGCGAGGACGATCACGACCCCATTGTCGTCGCCGCGGCCGTGCCCTGTGGACGGCGTGGGCCAGCGGCGAGGTCGCGTCCGTATGATTCTGCGGATGACCACGGACCTGGCCGACCTGCAGAAGACCGTGCCGGACGTCCCACGTGGCTCGCGGCTCGACGACTGGTGGGGCCGCGTGCTGTCCGTCGGCTGGCGGGTCGCCGCCTGGCGCTGGGGTGGTCCGATCGCGGTGACCGTGCTGGCGGCCCTGCTCCGACTGGTCGACCTGGGCCGGCCGCACACGCTCGTGTTCGACGAGACGTACTACGTCAAGGACAGCTGGTCCCTGGTGCACCTCGGGTACGAGGGCACGTGGCCGGCGAACCCGACCGGCGACGGCGCGGTGACGACCGACCAACGGTTCGCCGACGGGCAGACGGACATCTACTCGCGCGCCGCGGAGTTCATCGCACACCCGCCGCTCGGCAAGTACCTCATCGGCCTCGGCATGCTGCTCTTCGGGCCGGACAACGCCTTCGGCTGGCGGTTCACGGTCGCGGTCCTCGGCATCGCCACCGTCTTCCTCACCGCGGTGATCGCCCGCTCGCTGTTCCGCTCGACCTTCATCGGCACGCTGGCCGGCGGCTTCCTGGCGGTGGACGGGCAGGCGATCGTGATGTCGCGGGTGTCGCTGCTCGACGGCATCGTCACGTTCTTCGTCGTGCTCGGCTTCGGCGCGCTCCTGCTGGACCGGCGTTCTTCGGCCCGACAGCTCGACCGGTGGATCGACCGGAAGGCCGCGGCCGGTCGGCCGACGCTCTGGGGTCCGGTGCTGTGGCGGCGGCCCTGGCTGGTCGCGATGGGCTTCTCGCTCGGGCTCGCGACGGCGACGAAGTGGACCGGGCTGTACTTCCTGGCGTTCTTCGCCGTGTACTCGGTGGTCAGCGACATGCTGCTGCGCCGGCGGGCCGGTGTGGCGTTCTGGTCGTCGAGTGCCGCGCTGCAGCAGGCCCCGGTGACGTTCCTGCTCACCGTGCCGATCGCGGCCGTCACCTACGTGGCGTCGTGGACCGGGTGGTTCGTGACCCGCGGCGGCTGGGACCGGAACTGGATCGGGACCGGTGGTCAGCGCTGGACCGGCGTGCTCGCCTGGGTGCCCGACAGCCTGCAGAACTGGTGGCACTACCAGGCAGAGATCTACGGCTTCAACATCGGCCTGCACACGCCGCACTCGTACCAGGCGAACCCGCTGCTCTGGCTCTTCATGCAGCGGCCGACCTCGATGTACTACGTCGGGGTCGACGCGGGCCAGGACGGCTGCGCGGCCGACCGCTGCGGAGCGGCGATCACCGGCATCGCGAACCCGTTCGTCTGGTACGCCTCGGTGATCGCGGCCGTGGTGCTGCTCGTGCTGCTCGTCACCCGGCGGCGGTGGGAGTACGGCATCGTGCTGATGGGCATCGCCGCGGGGTACCTGCCGTGGCTGATGTACCTCGACCGCACGGTCTTCCAGTTCTACACGATCGCCTTCGAGCCGTTCCTCGTGATGGCGCTGGCTGCCGTGATCGGGCACCTGCTCGGGTCACGGGAGGACCCACGACCACGGCGGACTCGGGCACTGATCTGGCTCGGGGTCTACCTGGTGGTCGTGGTGCTCGCGTCGGCCTTCTGGTACCCGCTGTGGTCGGCGATCCAGGCGCCGTGGGACTTCATCCGGTCCCACTACTGGCTGCCCAGCTGGTTGTAGGCGGGCACGCGCTGGTCGCGTGGGCGATCCGGTCCGGACCACCGGACAGGAGGCCCGGTGCCAGGCCGCCACGGGCCTCCCGTCCGACACGGCCCGCCGCCGGCACGGCGGTCCGGAACCGGCGGCGTGGGCCCGGTCCGGAGCGGGGCGAGCGGTCACGACACCCCGCCCGCTGCCCGCGAGTGGTCACGAACCGTCGGTTCGGCGCGCCTGAGGCGACGGTTCTCGACCGGTCGGCGGACGTGAACGGTGGGTCCTGACCAGTCGGCAGCCCGGTGGCGGCGGACGCCGACGGACCTGAGCGGTGTGTCGTGACCGGTCAGGACTGGGCGTGCAGGGCGCGTTCGATGGTCTCGCGGTCCAGGGGGTCGCCGAGCATGCCGTCCGGGTCGACCGGCGGCAGGACGCCGTCGATGACGACCTTGGCGTACCGACGCCAGGCGTCCGGGTCGTGGGCGCGGGTCGCGTCGGCGACGGCGCCGATCATCGTGGTCAGCATCGGCAGGTCGCGGTAGTCGAAGCCGTCGCGGACGACCCCGGCGTCGCGCGCGCGGCCGATGATCGTGGAGACCTGGCGTTCGAGCCGGTCGCGCTCGTGGACGATCGACGGCCGGGCCTTGCCGGCTCGGACGATCGCGTCGGCGAGGGCGCGGTCCCGCGCCCGGAACTCGAACACGCCCATCAGGTAGAGGCGGAGCGACTCGCGCGGGTCGATCTCGGCGGCGGCACGTTCGGCCGCGGCGTTCATGGCCTCGAACTTCGTCGCGAGCAGGGCTTCGATCAGGGAGTCCTTGTCGGCGAAGCGCCGGTAGACCGTGCCGACGCCGACGCCGGCTTCGTGCGCGATGTCGTTCAGCGTCACGGACAGTCCGCGCTCGGCGAAGCACTTGCGTGCGGTCTGGAGGATCAGCTCGCGGTTGCGTGCCGCGTCGGCTCGGAGAGGCCGTTCGAGGTCGGCGTGCTGATCGGTGGTGCTCACGGTGACGACCGTAGTTGAACTTTCTGGGAACAAGCGGATGCACCTGCTCCGTTTTGGTCTACAGTGGTCCGAAGCGGATGCCTGGCATCCGGTTCCACCACACCATTACAGCGCCCGACGGCGCGCGCTGCGAACACCCTCCACCCCTTCTCGAAGGAGGTCTGTCGTGACGGCAGAACAGACAGCGCCCGCACCCACCGGTTCGGCGCCCACGACATCCGGTACCACCGCATCCGGTGGCACTGCGTCCGGTGCCACCGCACCGCGTAAGGACCACCGCTGGATCACCCTGGCGGTCATCGCCCTCGCGCAGCTCATGGTCGTGCTCGACGCGACCATCGTGAACATCGCGCTGCCCTCGGCGCAGCAGGACCTCGGGTTCGGGACCGACCAGCGACAGTGGGTCGTCACGGCATACTCGCTGGCGTTCGGCTCCCTGCTGCTGCTCGGCGGCCGGCTCGGTGACCTCTTCGGCCGCAAGAACACCTTCATCATCGGACTCGTCGGGTTCGCCCTGGCCTCGGTGCTCGGTGGCCTGGCCGACTCGTTCGGTCTGCTCGTCGCCGCCCGCGCACTGCAGGGTGCCTTCGGCGCGCTGCTCGCCCCGTCCGCACTCGGCATGCTGACGACGACCTTCCGGGACCCGAAGGAACGCGGCCGTGCGTTCGGCATCTTCGGCTCGATCGCCGGTTCCGGTGCGGCCATCGGCCTGCTGCTCGGCGGCGTCCTGACCGAGTACACCTCGTGGCGCTGGTGCCTCTACGTCAACGTCGTCTTCGCCGTGCTCGGGGTCATCGGTGCGCTGGTCTTCATGGTGAAGCCCCCGAAGGCCGACCGCCCCCGCATCGACGTCCTCGGCGTCCTCACGATCACCCTCGGGCTGGTCGGCGTCGTCTACGGCTTCTCGAACGCCGAGACCAACGGCTGGGACGACCCCGTCACGATCGCGATGCTCGCCGTCGGTGTCGTGCTGATCGCGGCCTTCGTGTTCATCGAGACCCGCGTCGCACACCCGCTACTGCCCCTGCGTGTCGTGCTCGACCGTGACCGCGGTGGCTCGTTCGTCGCGATCGGCCTCGTGGCGATCGGCATGTTCGGGATCTTCCTGTTCCTGACCTACTACCTCGAGCAGACCCTCGGCTTCTCGGCGCTGCAGACCGGCCTGGCATTCCTGCCGATGCCGCTGTCGATCATGATCTCCGCGACGCAGATCGGCGGCCGCCTGCTGCCCCGCGTCGGCCCGAAGATCCTGATCTTCGCCGGTGGCCTCGTCGCCGCGACCGGGCTCCTGCTGCTGCTCCGCACCGACCTCGACAGCTCCTACGCGGGAACCGTCCTGCCGGCACTGATCGTGATCGGGCTCGGCATGGGCACGATCTTCTCGTCCGCGATGAACACCGCGACGACCGGTGTGGCCCGCTCCGACGCCGGTGTGGCCTCCGCGACCGTCAACACGATGCAGCAGATCGGTGGCTCGATCGGGACGGCGCTGCTGTCGACGATCTTCGCCGACGTGGTGAAGAACAGCCTCTCCGGGCTGAACGCAGCGCCCACGAAGCTGCAGCAGGCGCAGGCCACGCTCGACGGCTACCACGCAGCCTTCGGCATCTCGGCCGGCGTGCTCGTGCTCGTCGCGATCGCCAGCGGGTTGCTCATCAACCGGCAGTCGGTCCGTCTGGCACGCCTCGCTCGTGCCGGATCGGACACGACCGGCAGCGTCCCGGTCGCCGCGCACTGACCCGGCCCCACCACAGCAGCACGTCGAACGCCGACCGGCCCCGCAGCAACATGCGGAGCGGGTCGGCGTTCGTCATGTCGCAAGCCACCGTCCTGTCGCAAGCCACATCGCGCGGACGCCCAGAGTCCTGTCCGTGCCCTGTTCCGAACTGTTGCTGAATCTCTGTCATCAGTCGGAGGTCTCGATTAGCGTTTGGCTCATGGCACCCGTCCTGACCTCGCCGCTCGTGTCGACGCAGTGGCTCGCCGACCACCTGGGTGCGGACGACCTGCTCGTCCTCGACGCCTCGGTGCACACGGACGGCATCGGGTTCGACATGTCGTGGCACTCCGCCCGCGACGCCCACGAGCGTCGCGGACACGTCCCGGGTGCCGTCTACGCCGACCTCATCGACGAGTTCTCGGCTGCCGAGTCAGACCTGCCGCTCACCCGTCCCGGGGTCGACCGCTTCGAGTCCGCAGCCCGCGCGCTCGGGGTGAGCCGTGCCTCCACGGTCGTGGTCTACGACGACGGCATCGGTGAGTGGAGCGCTCGCCTGTGGTGGATCTTCCGGTCATTCGGCTTCGACGCCGTCGCCGTGCTCGACGGCGGCTTCCCGAAGTGGCGCGACGAGGGTCGCCCGGTCCGCGTCGGCGCGCTGTCCCGCACGCCCCGACCGTCCGCGGACGCGTTCGTCGCGGGAGAAGAGCGTCCGCTCTGGGCCGACCGCGCGCGGGTCCTCCGTGCGGTCGACGGGTCCGAACCCGCTGCGCTCGTCATGGCTGCCGACCCGGCCGTCCTGGGCGACGACCACCCGCCGATCGTCCCGGGCAGCACCACCATCGGTGTCCGTGCGCTGCTCGACGGGTCGAACGCGCTCCTCCGGCAGCCCGAGCTGAAGCGGGCCCTCGCACCGGTCCTCTCGGCGGACGAGGTCGTGACCTACTGCGGTGTCGGCAGCGCCTCGTGCGTGGACGCCCTGGCCCTCACGGTGCTCGGCCACCAGAAGGTCCGGGTCTACGACGGGTCGCTCGCCGAGTGGTGGCGGGAGCCGATCGCTTCCTGACCGGCCGACGCCCCCTGCTCGGCTGGCGCTGCCGGTCCCCCGCGGCGGGCTAGCGTTGCCCGCATGAGCAGCAGACGCGCGGTCGTCCTCGGCGGTACCGGCGGCATCGGGTCCCAGGTCGCCCGCGAACTCCTCGACGTGTCCGGCCGGGGCGGCGACGACTGGGAGGTCGAAGTCGTCTCCCGCACCGGTGGGCCGGTCGCCGACGAACTGCTGGCCCGCGGTGCGGTCGGCCGTCCGGGAGACCGACGCGACACCGCGTTCCTGCGCGACCTGCTGCGTCCCGGCGCGGACTTGCTCGTCGACACGGTCGGCGTGACCCGCGACGATGCCCTGCAGCTGGCCCCGTTCCTCGACGACGTGGGATCGACCGTCTTCGTGTCGTCCAAGGCGGTCTACGCCGACGAGCAGGGGCGGCACGCGAACTCGGTCGACAAGCCGGTGTTCGGCGGTGCGGTCACCGAACTCCAGCCCACGGTTGCCCCGGGCGACGCCGACCCGACGAGCCGCGACGGGTACGGCGCCGCGAAGGTCGCCGCCGAACAGGTCCTGCTCGACCACGGTGCCCCCGTCACGGTCCTGCGTCCCTCGAAGGTGTACGGCGTCGGCATCGGCCGGCCCCGCGAATGGTTCGTCGTGCGTCGGGTGCTCGACGGCCGCGAGCGCATCCTGCTCGCTGACGAGGGCCGCGGCGTCGACCACACCACGGCGGCGTCGGGCATCGCATCCCTGGTCCGACTCGTCGCCGACGCGCCCGACCGCCGGATCCTCAACGTCGCCGACGACACGGCGCCCAGTGTCCTCGAGATCGTCCGGACCGTCGGCGGCCACCTCGGCCACACGTTCGACGAGGTCCTGCTCGGCGAGGACGCCCCCGCGTTCGTCGGCCTCACGCCGTGGTCCGTGCCGTCGCCGTTCGTGCTCGACACCGCCGCAGCACGGGCGCTCGGATGGGTGCCGCCGCGCTTCGCGGACGCGGTCGTGCCGGAGATCGACTGGCTGGTCGAGACCGCGCACCGCACGCCGGCCGACGGGGACGTCCCGTGGGCAGCTGACTCGTTCTGGGACCGGATGTTCGACTACGGGCCGGAGGACGCGGCGATGGTGCTGCTGTCGCTCGGGCTCGGCTGACGCCGGACTCGGCAGGGGCGCACGGGGCTGTGGACAGCGGCGGCTCGTCCACAGATCGGCCTGGAGGCCCGCCCACACAGGGCGCGCGAGGCACGCTGGGTGCATGAACGACAACCGGCTCGGGACCGCCGTCAGCCCCTACCTCCGCCAGCACGCCGGCAACCCGGTGGACTGGCGTGAGTGGGGAGCGGACGCCTTCGCCGAGGCGCGGGAGCGTGACGTGCCCGTCCTGGTGTCGATCGGCTACGCCACGTGCCACTGGTGTCACGTCATGGCGCGCGAGAGCTTCTCCGACCCGGAGATCGGCGCGATGCTCCGACAGGACTTCGTCGCCGTGAAGGTGGACCGTGAAGAGCGGCCCGACGTCGACTCGAGCGCGATGGCCGCGGCGAGCGCCTTCACGGAACAGCTCGGGTGGCCGTTGACGGTCTTCATGACGCCGGACGCGCAGGTGTTCTACGCCGGCACCTACTACCCGCCGCAGCCGGTCGGCGAGCACCCGTCGTTCCAGCAGGTCACGGCGGCGGTGCTCGATGCGTGGCGGGACCGCCGGCACGAGGTCGACGCGAACGCGGCGGCCGTCGCGCGGGCGATCCGTCAGGGTGCCGAGGCGGACGCGGCGGCCGCGCAGGCCGCGCGGCATGGCGGGGGTGGGGCGGGCCTCCCGTCAGCGGATGCGATCCACGGCGTCGTCGCGGACCTCGAGCGCGCAGAAGACGCGACGTACGGCGGGTTCGGTGGAGCGCCGAAGTTCCCGAACGCCCCGTTGCTGGAGTTCCTCGGCGACGCGGCCGCGGACGGCGACGCCGCTGCCGGCGCCCTTCTCTCGCGTGCGCTGGACGCGATCGCCGGGTCGGAGCTGACCGACCCCGACGGCGGGGTCTTCCGGTACGCGACCCGTCGTGACTGGTCCGTCCCGCACTACGAGCGGATGCTCTACGACAACGCCGGGCTGCTCGCGGTGGCCGACGCGGACCGGGCCCGGGGCATCGCGGACTTCCTCCGGGACACCCTGCGCCGACCGGACGGCGCGTTCGTGGCGGCACAGGACAGCGAGTCGACGATCGACGGCCGTCGGGTGGAGGGCGAGTGGTACCGGCTGCCCCGCGATGAACGCGCCCGGCTCGATCCGCCGCCGCTGGACGACCAGGTGCTCACCGGCTGGAACGGACTCGCGATCCGGGGGCTGGTGCTGGCGGGCATTCGCGCGGGCGACGACGAGATGATCACCCTCGCATGTGCCGCGGCCGACGCCGTGATCGACGGGCACCTCCGCGACGGCCACGTCGTCGTCCGGTCGAGCACGCCGCGCGGTGTCTCGTCCGCGCCGGCGACCGTGGAGGACCTCGGGTTGTTCGCGGAGGGGCTGCTCGAACTCGCCCTCGCGACCGGTGAACTGCGGTACGCGACGATCGCCCGAACCCTGGTGGACGACGGACTCTCCGGTGCGCTCGAGGTCGACCCCGTCCTGGCTGCCGCGGGCACCGCGACCGGCGAACAGCCGCAGACGGCCCTGCGATCGGGGACGGTGGCGCTGGCCGGTGCTGCGGCGACGCTGTCCGCCCTCACTGGTGACGACGAGCTCCGTCACGCTGCCGAGCGGCTCGTCGCCGAGCGCGCCCGGACGGGTGTGGAGCGGCCGCTCGGGCACGCCGACGCCCTGGGTCTGGCGCTGGCGCTGCAGCGGCCCTCACGAGAGGTCGTCCTGGTGGCGGACCAGCGGTCAGACCCCACGGTCGCGGGCATGCTCGACGCCGTCCGGACCGCCCGACGTCCAGGAACACTCATCGCCGTGCTCACGCGAGCACAGGCTGCGGAGTGGGCCGCGGCGGGCTTCTCGTTGTTCGACGGCCGCGACGGACTCGACGGCGTTACCTACGTGTGCCACGACCGGGTGTGTGCGCTGCCGGTACGGAACACGGACGACCTGCTGGGCCAGCTCGCTGTCCGGCACGGCTGAGCACGGCGCGCCCGGACGGTATCCTGGAATGCTCATGTCGAATCCCCCCGTCATCACGTACCCGCCCGAGCTGCCCGTCTCGCAGCGGCGGGACGACATCGCCGCTGCGATCCGCGACAACCAGGTCGTCATCGTCGCCGGTGCCACCGGGTCGGGCAAGACGACGCAGCTGCCGAAGATCTGCCTCGAACTCGGGCGCGAGAGCATCGGCCACACCCAGCCCCGACGCATCGCGGCGCGCACGATCGCGGAACGGGTGTCGGAAGAACTCGGCGGCGGCCTCGGCGACCTCGTCGGGTACCAGGTGCGCTTCACCGACAAGGTCAGTGCCGCCACCCGGATCAAGGTGATGACCGACGGCATCCTGCTCAACGAGATCCACTTCGACCGCGACCTGAAGCGGTACGACACGATCATCATCGACGAGGCGCACGAGCGGTCCCTGACGATCGACTTCCTGCTCGGTTACCTCAAGCGGCTCCTCACACGGCGCCCCGACCTCAAGCTCATCATCACGAGTGCCACGATCGACCCGGGGTCCTTCTCCAGGCACTTCGACGACGCCCCGATCATCGAGGTCTCCGGCCGCACGTACCCGGTGGAGATCCGGTACCGGCCGCTCGTCGCCGAGGACACCGGCGACGACTCCGACGACGACGAGTCCGACTCCCGCACCGGCGACAGCGGCAGCAACGCCGACGACCGCGACACCCTGCAGGGCATCACCGACGCACTCGACGAACTCGCGCGGGAAGACCCGGGCGACGTCCTGGTGTTCCTGTCCGGCGAGAACGAGATCCGCGACGCGCAGGACGCCATCGAGGGCAAGCGCTACCCGGGCACCGAGGTCCTCCCCCTCTACGGACGACTGTCCGCAGCGGACCAGCACCGGGTGTTCCAGCGGTCGAACACCCCGGGCCTCCGCCGACGTGTCGTGCTCGCCACGAACGTCGCCGAGACCTCGCTGACCGTCCCCGGCATCAAGTACGTCGTCGACACCGGCACCGCCCGCATCTCGCGGTACTCCCCGCGGGCGAAGGTGCAGCGGCTGCCGATCGAGGCGATCTCGCAGGCGTCCGCCAACCAGCGCTCCGGCCGTGCCGGTCGCACGAGTGCGGGCATCGCGATCCGGCTCTACTCGGAAGACGACTTCGACCGCCGTCCGGAGTACACCGACCCGGAGATCCTCCGCACGAACCTGGCGGCCGTCATCCTGCAGATGATCTCGCTCGGGTTCGGGGACATCGAGTCGTTCCCGTTCCTGCAGCCGCCGGACTCTCGCGGCGTGAAGGACGGTCTGGACCTGCTCCGTGAGCTCCGTGCTGTCGACACCGAGGGTGCGATCACGAAGACCGGCAAGCAGCTCACCCGCCTGCCGATCGACCCGCGGCTCGGCCGGATGGTGCTCGAGGCGAGCCGTCAGGGTGTCGGTCGTGAGGTCATCGCGATCGTCTCGGCGCTGAGCATCCAGGACCCCCGCGAACGTCCGCTCGAGAAGCGTGCCCAGGCCGATCAGCTGCACAGTCGCTTCGCCGACCCGACCAGCGACTTCCTGACGCTGCTCGGCCTCTGGAACTACCTGGAAGAGAAGCAGGACGAACTGTCGTCGAGCGCGTTCCGCCGGATGTGCAAGACGGAGTTCCTCAACCACCTGCGGATCCGCGAGTGGCAGGACCTGTACCGCCAGCTGTCCCGCGCGGCCAAGCAGGTCGGCATCCACGTCGGCACGGAACGCAAGGACGACCCGGACTCGGTGCACCGCGCGCTGCTCGCGGGACTCCTCAGCCAGATCGGGCTCCGCGACCGCGAGAAGCGCGACTACCTCGGTTCGCGGAACACCCGGTTCGTGGTCTTCCCCGGCAGCGTCCTGGCGAAGAAGCAGCCGGACGCCGTGATGGCCGCCGAGCTCGTCGAGACCAGCCGACTGTTCGCCCGGACCGTCGGCCGCATCGACACCGCCTGGGTCGAACCGTTGGCCGGTGACCTGCTCAAGCGCACCTACGGCGAACCCCACTGGGAGAAGAAGCAGGGCGCCGTCGTCGCCTACGAACGGGTGACCCTGTTCGGCGTCCCGATCGTGCAGCGCCGACGCGTGCAGTACAACCGGATCGACCCCGTGCACTCGCGTGAGCTGTTCATCCGGCACGCCCTGGTCGAGGGCGAATGGGAGTCACAGCAGGCGTTCGACCGGTCGAACCGGAAGCTCCGCCGCGAACTCGAACAGCTCGAGGAGCGCACCCGCCGCCGCGACATCCTGCTCGACGACGAGACGGTCGTCGAGTTCTACGACGCGCGGATCCCGGCCGAGATCGCCACCACCCGCGACTTCGAGGGCTGGTGGCGTCGGACCCGGCGTGACCAGCCGGATCTCCTCACCATGCGGCGCGAGGACCTGCTCGACGAGTCCGCTGCCTCCGCCGCCGAGGACGACGCCGAGTACCCGACCCAGTGGCGGAGCGGCGACCAGCGCCTCGCCGTCCGGTACCGGTTCGAGCCGGGCGCCGAGGACGACGGCGTCAGCGTGCAGGTGCCGCTCGCCGTCCTGCCACGCATGCGCGAAGAGGGCTTCGACTGGCAGGTGCGCGGCCTCCGCAAGGAGCTGGTGACCGCGCTCATCAAGGCCCTGCCGAAGCAGATCCGGAAGAACGTCGTCCCGGCTGCCGACTGGGCCGAGAAGATCGTCACCGAACTCCCCGACGACGCCCCGACGACGCCGACCGAGAGCTTCCGCGCCACCCTGGCGAAGACGATCCAGCGGCTCGTGCACGTGCCCGTGTCGGAGTCCGACTTCGACATGTCCCGGGTGCCGTCACACCTGCTGCCCACCTACGCGGTAGTCGACGAACGCGGCCGCCGGGTCGAGGCCGGCAAGGACCTGTCCGCCCTGCAGACGAAGCTGAAGGACCGGACCCAGCAGAGCGTCGCCGCCGCCACGCAGCGGTCGGGAGGCTCGTCCCGCGTCGCCGACGCCGGTTCCGGCCGCCGCATCGAACGGTCCGGCCTCACCGCGTGGCCGGACCAGGACCTGCCCGAGGTCCTCGACACGAAGCAGGCGGGCGGCGTCATCCGCGCGTACCCGGCCCTGGTCGAGGAGGGCTCCGGCCCGAAGGCGACCGTCGGCGTGCAACTCCTCGCGACGCCGGGCGACCGCGCCGTGCAGATGCCGGCCGGGGTCCGACGCCTGGTGATGCTCGCCGTGCCCTCCCCCGTGTCGTACATCCAGCAGCACCTCACCGCGCAGGAGAAGCTCGCCCTGGCCGCGAGCCCGTACCCGTCGACGAACGCACTGTTCGACGACGTCCTGGCCGCCGTCGTCGACGCCGGGATCCGCCGGACGCACCCCGACGGGATGGTGTTCGCGCGGGTGGCGTTCGACCAGGTGCGCGACGCCGTGTCGTCGACGGTCGTCGACACGATGTTCACCGCCGTGTCCGAGGTCGCCGCCGTCCTGACCGCGCAGCGGAACGCCGAACGGGCGATGAAGCAGGCGACGAACATGGCGCTGCTGCCCGCGCTGTCGGACATGCGGCAGCAGATGGAGCGCCTGGTGTTCGCCGGGTTCGTCTCGGTGGCGGGGCTCGACCGGCTCCGACGCATCCGCGTGTACCTGCAGGGCATCGAGGCCCGCGTGACGAAGCTGCTGCAGAACCCGGGCCGAGACGCGAGCTGGATGCGCGAGGTCACCGGGGCCACCGAGCGCTACGTCGAGGCGGGTGGGGCCTTCCCGCCGTCGGTCGGCTCGCACCCGGAGCTCGTGCACGCACGCTGGATGCTCGAGGAGTTCCGCCTCAGTCTCTTCGCGCAGGAGCTCGGCACGGCGGAGACCGTGTCCCTGCAGCGGATCACGAAGGCGCTGACCGCCGCCAGCCGCTGACCCGCGCCGTCCCGACGGGGGACGGCGCGGCCCGCCGACCAGTAGCGAGGAGGCGGGCCTCACCCGCGGTCGGCCAGGCACTCGGTGCTGATGAACACCTCGCCGGAGGTCGTGGCGACGGCACGGACGGTCCACGGCGACGAGCCGTTCAGCTCCTCCGGATGCTCAGTACTCGGCGGATCCTGGCTGATGCCCGCACCCGACCAGAGCGCAGCCACGGCGTCGAACCGAGTCCGCTCCTCCGCTGTCGGTGCGGTCGGTGCCGCCGTGGAACCCTCATCGGGGCGGCGGAGGTCGTAGATGAAGGACGTGCCCGGCTGGTCGTTGCGGAGTGGGCACTCCTGCCTGGTCACCTCGGCGCCCGCGGGGTCCAGGTCCGACTGCAGGAGCGCAGCGGTGCGGGAACCCAGCTCCCGAAGCTCCCCGGAAGCGTCTCGGTCACCGAAGTGGCGTTCCGCCGCGGTGGCTGGCTGGGCGCGTCGCTGGGCGTGCTGGGCGGTGGTGCCGATCGTGTTGAGCAGCGCCGTTCCGTCCAACGCCCCGGCGATGCAGAGGACGACGATCGCCGCGATCATCGCCGCCGACGACCGGCTGCGGTCCTCCCGGCGTTCGCGGACCTCGACGACGAGCACGGCTGCCGGGATCCCGACGGCGATGGCGACGCCCAACAGGACGGCCAGTGTGGTGCCCGGGGTCGGCTCTCCGGACCCGAATGTCTGCTGCAGGCTCGCCCCGAGTTGGAACGCGAAGCCCACGACGAGGGCAACCGGCATCAGCAACGCCACGACGACACTCGACGACCGGTTGGTCACCTGTGTGGACTGGGCGGGCGGCGCCGGGGTCGTCCGGCCCGGGACGGCAGCGTCGAGCCCGTAGGGACCTGGTGCAGCCCGGTCCTCGTCCGGCTGCGACTCGGGTCCGTCGTCCGGTCCGCGGTCGTGATCGCGTGCAACGTTCATGTTCCCCCCGAGACCCATCTTGCCGGACCAGGACTACGGTGACCGCCATGATCGGCTCACTCGACGTCGTCGTCCTGGACTGCCCGGACACCCGCGCCCTCGCTCGCTTCTACGCCGAAGTCCTCGGCGGGGAGATCGTCGCCTACGACGAGGACTGGGCCGAAGTGGTCCTGCCCTTCGCCGGACACCGACCGTTGCTCGCCCTGCAGCGGGTCGACGACTACCGGGCTCCGGACTGGCCGGGGCAGGACGTCCCGCAGCAGGTCCACCTCGACGTGAAGGTGGACGACCTCGACGTCGGTGAACAGGCCGTGTTGGCGATCGGCGCGCGGGCGACGGGCGAGGGCACCGACACCTTCCGGGTCTACCTCGACCCGGCGGGGCACCCGTTCTGCCTGGTTCGCCCCCAGGACTGACCGGCGCCGGTCAGGCCGACGGCGCCGGCTCGGCCGGCCCGGTCGGCGAGGCAGGCGAAGCGGGCGAGGCGGGCGAGCCGGGCTCGACCGCGAGCCCCTCGACCACCTCGACCCGCGGCAGCTCGGCGAGCACCGCACCCGGCAGGAACAGCTTCGCTCCGCGCACACCTGCCCCGATGACGACCTCGGGCGCCTCGAGCACCAGGGAGTCGACGTACACCGCCCAGTCCGCGGGCAGCCCGATCGGCGTGATCCCGCCGTACTCCATCCGGGTGCGCTCGACCGCGTCGTCCATCGGCGCGAAGCTGACCTTCCGGGCGCCGAGCAGCCCCTTGACGGTCCGGTTGACGTCGAGCTTCGTGGACGCGAGCACGACGCACGCCGCGTAGGTCACGGTGTCGCCGCGCTTGCCCGCGACGACGATGCAGTTCGCACCGCCGGACACCGGGAAGCCGTAGGCCTCGGAGAACGCTGCCGTGTCCGCCAGGTCCGGATTGATCGGCGACGCCTCGATCCGCTGCAGCACGGCGGAGGGCAGGGCGACCAGGGCCTCCGCGACGGGGATGGCGATGGAGCCGGTGGCGAGCAGGACGGGCATGCGGTTCAACGTCGGCATCGCTCCACACTAGGGACGTCCGCCACGACGACGTGTCAGCCGCAACGCGGACGAAGCGACACAAGACGACACGACCCGGCCCGACCCGACCCGACCCTCACCGCGAGCCGACCACCCGCCGCCCGTGCCGCGCCGATGCCCAGACCTGCACGACCAGCCCGAGCGCGATGAACCCGGCCATCATCCCGCCCATCGCCGTCGCGGTGCCGCCGAGCGCCCCGGCGAGCGGCGTCGCCAACCCACCGAGCCCGAACGTCAGCCCACCGGCCAGCGCCGAGGCCGTCCCCGGGTGCCGGTGGCCGAGCGCCTGGGTCAGCGTGATCGACCCCGGGATCACCCAGCCCCACGCTGCGGTGACGAGTGCGAGCGCCGGCCAGACCACGGCCGGTCCGGCCCCGCTGACCGCGCCGAGCAGGACGAGCACCGAACCGACGGTGCCGACCGCGAGACCGATCGTGTAGAGACGGTCCTCGGGGACGCGGCCGACGAGCTGCCGGAACACCAGGGTCGACACGATCATGCACGACGCGTTCGAGGCGAAGACGAGCGTGTAGAGCCCCTCGCCGAAGCCGTACTGCTGCTGGAACACGAACGACGACGTGGCGATGTACGAGAAGAACCCGATGGTCCCGCAGCACCCGGTGACGAGGTACCAGCGGAACCGCGGGATGCGCAGCAGCTCGGCCATCCGTCCGAGCACGGCCCCGGGCGACCGGCCGCCGGGCGTGGGCTCCACGAGGGTCTCCGGCAGGGACCGCGCAGCCGTGATGGTGAGGACGGCGCCGAGGACCGCGAGCACCACGAACGCCCCGCGCCAGGTCGAGAACGACAGCACGACCCCGCCCGCGAGCGGTGCGACGACCGGCCCGACCGAGTTCACGACCGCGAGCGTCGAGTACAGCCGGCTGCGCTCGGTCCCGGTGGCCGCGTCACCGACCATCGCCCGACCCGCCACCGCGGCGGCGGCTCCACCGAGGCCCTGCACGACCCGGGCGACGACCAGGGTCACGATGTCCGGGGCGATCGCGCAGACCAGTCCGGCGACGGCGAAGAGGGCCGTGCCACCGAGCAGGATCCGGCGCCGTCCGACCCCGTCGCTGATCGGTCCGACGACGATCTGCCCGACCGCGAAGGCGACCAGGAACGCGGTCAGCGTGAGCTGGACGGCGGCGGTCGAGACGTCGAGGTCGCGGGCGATGGCCGGCAGCCCCGGGATGTACATGTCGGTCGCGAAGGGCGACACCCCGACGATCAGGCTGAGGGTCAGCAACGGTCCCCGGCGTCCGGTCCAGGACGTGCGGGCCGGATCGGCAGCGCTGCTCATCGCCGCCACCCTAGCCCGCGCACACCCCGTGGCGACAGGGCAGACCACGGCCACCACGGATCCGGATCGGCACCCGGCCCCATGACGGACGGGAGGCCCGTGACCAGCTGGTCACGGGCCTCCCGTCCGACGGCCCCGCGCTCCCCCGCGGCGGCCGTCACCGGCCGGTTCCCCGTCAGCCGACGACCTCCCACGTGACGAGTCGCGCGTCGCGGGTGGTGACCTCGTGCACGGGTCCCTCGACCGCGAGGAGCGCTCGCGGTGTCGCGGTGCCGGGCAGGACCCGGGCGGCGGTGGCGCGCTCGTTGACGATGACGCCACCGGTCGCGGTGTCGGCGTCCGCCACGGAGGCCGAGGCCGCCGCGTGCGAGCCGACCCAGACCTCCACGTCGCCGGGTTCCACGATCCGGACCATGCGCCGGTCGCTGAACGCCAGGCGGGTGGTGGGGACGGTGAATCCGAGCCGCACGGAGGCGCCGGCGTCGAGGTCGACGCGGGCGTAACCGAGCAGCTGCACGACCGGACGGGTGACCGATCCGGCGACGTCGTGCCCGAACAGCTGCACGACGTGGGCGCCGGCGACCGAGCCGGTGTTCGTCACCGTGACGCTGGCACTGAACGCTGACCCGGCACGGACCGACTCGTCGACGACCAGGTCGGCGTACTCGAAGGACGCGTACGACAGGCCGAAGCCGAACGGCCGCACCGGGGTGGAGTCGGTCGCGGTGACGTCCGACGGACCACCGAGGGCCGGGTGCAGGTACGAGTACGGCTGCGCGCCGGCGGAGCGGGGCAGTGACACCGGCAGTCGACCGGAGGGGTTCACCCGACCGGTGACGACGTCGGCGATCGCGAGCCCGCCGCCCTCACCGGGGAAGAACGCCTGCAGGACGGCGGCGGGCCGCGGCCCCTCGCCGTCGAGCGCCCAGCTGACGGCGTACGGCCGGCCGGTGAGGAGCACCAGGACGACCGGCGTGCCGGTGGCGACCACGGCCTCCACCAGGTCGCGCTGCACGCCGGGCAGGTCGAGCGACTCGGAGTCGTTGCCCTCGCCGACGGTGCCACGGCCGAACAGGCCGGCCTGGTCGCCGACGACGACGACGGCGAGCTCGGCCTCCGTCGCGGCGGCGACGGCGTCCGCGATGCCGGTGCGGTCCTCCCCCTCGACCGTGCAGCCCTCGACGACCCGGACCGACGCGCCGGCGAACGCGTCGGTCAGCGCCTCGGCGACCGTCGGGATCGAGAACCCGAGCGGCAGACCGGGGTGGGCGGCCAGGACGTGGTTCGCGAACGAGTAGCAGCCCTGCAGCGCCTCGGCCCGGTCGGCGTTGGGGCCGATGACGGCGACGGTGCCGGGGGTCTGCCGGACCGGCAGGAAGCCGTCGTTGCCGAGCAGCACGATCGACTCCTCGGCGAGACGTCGGGCGAGCGCCTGGTGCCGGGGCGAGTCGAGGTCGACGCCGGTGGGCGGTTCGTCCTCGTACGCCTCGGGGTCGAGCAGGCCGAGGGCCTCCTTCTGCGCGAGGGCACGGAGGACCGCGCGGTCGACGTACGCCTCGTCGAGCTGGCCGGACCGGACGCGCTCGAGCAGCGGCTGCAGGTACGCGTCGCCGGTGGGCAGCTCGACGTCGATGCCGGCCTCGAGGGCGAGCGCCGCCGCTTCCCCACGGTCGGCGGCGACGGCGTGCATGACCTCGAGGAACGCGATCGCGAAGTAGTCCGCGACGACGGTGCCGTCGAAGCCGAGCTGTTCGCGGAGCACACCCGTCAGGTACTCGGGGTTGGCGGCCATCGGGACGCCGTCGGTCTCGGTGTACGAGTTCATCACCGAGCGGGCACCGCCGTCGAGCAGCGCCATCTCGAACGGCGGCAGGAACACGTCGCGGATCTCGCGCGGCCCGGCGGAGACGGGCGCGTGGTTGCGTCCGGCGCGGGACGCCGAGTAGCCGAGGAAGTGCTTCAGGGTGGCGTGCACGCCGGCGTCCTGCAGGCCGCGGACGTAGGCGGTGCCGACCGTGCCGACCAGGTACGGGTCCTCACCGATGCACTCGTCGACGCGGCCCCAGCGGGGGTCGCGGACGACGTCGAGCACCGGGGCGAGCCCCTGGTGGATGCCGAGCTCACGCATCGAGTCGCCGATCGCACGGCCGACCTGTTCGACGAGTTCCGGGTCGAACGAGGCACCCCACGCGAGCGGCGTCGGGAAGGTCGCGGCCTTCCAGGCGGCCAGTCCGGTGAGGCACTCCTCGTGCACGAGGGCGGGGATGCCGAGCCGCGTCTCCCGCTTCAGGCGGCGCTGCTCCTGCCAGAGCCACGCGGCTCGCTCCTCGGCGTCGACCGGGCGGGTTCCGTAGACGCGGGTGTAGTGCCCGATGCCGTCACGGGTGACGTCGGGCAGCGTGGCCCGGTCGTCCTGCGCGGCCGCCATCTCGCCCTGCATGGGTGCGACGACGCCGTTCTGATCGAGCCAGTAGCCGACGATCTGCGCCGTCTTCTCCTCGAGCGTCATCCGGGCGAGCAGGTCGCGGACACGGTCGCTCACCTCGGGGACGGCCGGGAGGCCCGTGGCCGGGTCCGACAGTTCGGTGCGGACCGTGTCGACCTGTCGGGGTTCGTTGGTGATCGTCATCCCTTGACCGCCCCGGTGAGGCCGCCGACGATCCGGCGCTGGAAGATCGTGAAGAAGACCAGCGCGGGGATCATCGACATGGACGTGAACGCCAGCACCTTCGCCGTGTCGACGGAGTACTGCGACGAGAACGCCTGCACACCGAGCGGCAGCGTGTAGCTGCCCTCGTTGTTGAGGATGAACAGCGGCAGGATGTAGCTGTTCCAGCTGGCGATGAACGCCAGGATCCCGACGGTGACGACGCCCGGCAGGGACAGCGGCACGATCATCCGGAAGAAGAACCCGAGGCGGCTGGCACCGTCGATGGACGCCGCTTCCTCGAGCTCGTCGGGGATCGCCCGGAGGAACGGCACCAGGATGATGACGGTCGTCGGCAGGGCGAAGGCGATCTGCGGCAGGATCACACCGGCCAGGCTGTCCGTCAGACCGAGGTCCTTGATGAGCAGGTACAGCGGGGTGATCGCGACGGTGATCGGGAACATCAGGCCGGCGGCGAACAGCGCGTACAGGGCACCGCGGCCGGCGAACCGGTAGCGGGCCAGGATGTAGCTGACCATCAGGCCGAGCACGACGACCCCGACGGTCGTCGCGATCGCGCTGATCGCCGAGTTGCCGAGCTCCCGCCAGAAGATCGAGCTGCCGAGGACCGAGCCGTAGTTGCCCAGTTCGAACGGAGCCGGCAGACCGGCGGGGCTGGTGGTGATCTGCGAGTTCGTCCGGAAGCCGCCCAGCACGATGTACAGCACCGGGGCGAGGTTCGCGGCGACGAACAGGATCGCCACGACGTAGGTGAGCGGGTTGGCGCGACCGATGGCCGCGCTCGACCGGCGGTCACGCGTCGCCCGGCGCCCGGGGGCGACGATGCTCGTGGTGGCCATCACTTCTTCCCTTCGGTGATCGCACCGGCGGTGTCCCGGCGGAGCACGAATCGTTGGTAGATGAGCGCGACGGCCAGGGAGATGATGAACATCACGACGGCGACGGCACTGCCGAACCCGTAGTTCCCGGAAGTACGGCCGTTCGCCACCATGTAGGTCGCCATGGTCGACGTGCCTGCGGTGGAGGCGATGTACTGCCCCCAGATGATGTAGACGAGGTCGAACAGCTGCAGCGACCCGATGATCGACAGGAACGCCCAGATGCGGATGGTCGGTCCGAGCAGCGGCAGCGTGATGCGCCGCTGGATCTGCCAGTAGCCGGCGCCGTCGATCGCGGCGGCCTCGAAGAGCTCCTCGGGGATGCTCTGCAGGCCGGCGAGGAACAGGATCACCGCGAAGCCGATGTACTTCCACGAGATGATCACGAGCAGCGTCCAGATGGCGATGTCCGGGTTGGACAACCAGTCCGCGCGGAGACCACCGAGGCCGATGCCCTGGAGCAGGTCGTTCACGGCGCCGTTCGACTGCAGCAGCAGGCTCCAGCCGGTGCCGACGATGACCTCGGAGATCACGTACGGCACGAAGACCAGGACGCGGATGAGACCACGGCCGTGCATCTTCTGGTTGAGCAGCAGCGCGAGGACGATGGCGATCGGGCCCTGCAACACCAGCGACAGGACGACGATGAAGCCGTTGTGCATGAGGACCGACCGGAAGGCCTGGTCCTGGAAGATGATGACGTAGTTCTGCAGGCCGACGAAGTCGGTGGGCGGGCCGTAGCCCTGCCACTTGAAGAACCCGTAGTACGCGGCCATGGCCACGGGCAGGATCACGAACGTGACGAAGACGATCACGGCGGGTCCGGCGAGGACGGCGATCTCCGCGCGCTGCCGCCAGTCCGCGAGCCGCTTGGCGGGCCGACGCCCGGCGGGGCGCGGTGCCGTGGAGGCACCGCGCCCTGCCTGCGTGGACCCCGCACCGCGGTCCGACCCGGTGGCCGGGTCCGTTCCGAGCGAGGTGTCGAGGGTCATGGTCAGCCCTTGGCCGCAGCCTGGTTGGTGGTGGTGACGATGTCCTTGGCGGTGCCCTTGCCGGCGAGGACGTCCACGACGCTGGTGTTCAGCGCGTTGCCGACGTTCTGGCCGTAGAGGGTGTCGAGGTACTGCGACACGAAGGGGGCGTCCTTGTACGCGGCGAGCGCCGTCTTCAGGTACGACTCCGACACGACGGACTGGGCGTCCTGGTTGACGGGGATCGCCTGGAAGGCCTTGTAGTAGCCCTCCTGGTTGTCCTTCTGCACGATGAAGTTGAGGAAGTCGGTGCAGGCCTTCTTCGGGGCCTTCGCGGTGCAGGAGTAGCCGTCGACGCCACCCATCATCGACTTGGTGTCACCCTTGCCGCCGGACACGGCGGGGAACGGGAACCAGCCGAGGTCCGGCAGCGGCTTGGCGTCCGGGGTCAGGGAGGAGATCACGCCCGGGTCCCACGCGCCCATGAGTTCCATGGCCGCCTTGTGGTTGGCGAGGAGACCGGCGGAGCTGCCGGCGCCCTGCTGTGCGGCGGTGGTGAGGAAGCCGTCGTTGAACGGCTTGGTGTCGTTGAAGGCCTCGAGGTCCTTGCCGGCCTTGGTCCAGCAGGCGTTGTCGAACTTCAGCGACTCGGCGGCACCGGTCAGGGTCTTCTCGCTGCAGGCGCGGAGGGCGAAGTTGTAGTACCAGTGCGCGGCCGGCCAGGCGTCCTTGGCACCGACGGCGACCGGGTCGACGCCGGAGTCCTTGAGCTTGGCGATGTCGTCGTTGAGCTCGTCCATCGTGGTGGGCGTGCCCGTGATGCCGGCCTTCTCGAACAGGTCCTTCGAGTACCAGATGCCCTCGGGGAGCACGGCGACGGGCATGGCGTAGGTGCCGTCCTTCGCGTCGTAGCCCGAGAACGTGCCGGCGCTGATCGACTTCTTGGCGTCGGCGCTGATCGAGTCCTTGATGTCGAGCAGCTGCCCGGCGTTGATCATGGCGTTGAGCTTGCCGCCACCGCGCTGCAGGAAGACGTCGGGGCCGTCGCCGGAGTTCAGCGCGGTCTGGAGCTTGCCGTCCAGGTCCTCGTTCTGGATCGCCTGGATCTTGATCGTGACGTTCGGGTTCTTCTTCTCGAACGCCTTGACCGTGTCGGCCCAGTAGGCCTTGCCCGGACCGGTGGTGGAGTTGTGCCAGAAGGTCATCGTGACCTTGCCGTTGCCGCTGCCGTCGTCGGCGGCTCCGCCGCTCGAGCAGCCCGTGGCGAGCAGTGCGGTGCCGGCTGCGATGGCGATGGCCGCCGCGAACCTGTTCTTCCTCGTCATTGTGGAGTCCCTCGGTAGTCGTCGTTGACATGCGACCGCGAGGCCGCACGGAGAGCATGCCTGGCGCTCATTCGGCTTGTCAATCGATTTCGATAACGATTTCGGTCCGTGGCGGTCCGCGGCTGAGGACCCCTCGGCGGGGTACGGTGTCGACGTGGATGCCATCGCCCGTCCGGCTCCCCTGCGGGGGCGGACCACCATCAGCGATGTCGCGCGGGCTGCCGGGGTCTCCGTCCCGACCGTCTCGAAGGTCATCAACGGACGCGATGGCGTTGCCGCCGCCACCTCCCAACGCGTGCTCGCGGTGATCGAGTCGCTCGGGTACGAGAGCTCCCTGGTCGCCCGCAGTCTCCGCCGCAGCCGCACGGACGTGATCGGCATCCTGGTCACCGAGTTCGAGCCGTTCTCGACCGAGTTGCTCAAGGGCATCTCGTCCGCCGCCGACGGCACCGGGTACGAGCTGCTCGCCTACGCCGGACTGGTCAGCGGCGAGGCACGCCCCGGCTGGGAGCGCCGCTCACTCTCCCGGCTCGCCGGCACCCTGATCGACGGCGCGATCGTCGTCACCCCCACCACCCTGATGGCGAGCACCCCGATCCCCGTCGTGTCGATCGACCCGCACACCGGACCCGAGGGCCACGCCGCGATCGACTCCGACAACGTCGGCGGGGCGCGGGCCGCGACCGAGCACCTCATCGCCCTCGGACACCGCCGGATCGCGCACATCCGAGGACGTGCCGACCTGGCCTCGGCCGAACTGCGCGAACTCGGGTACCGCCAGTCGCTCGAGGCCGCCGGCATCCCCTTCGACCCCGACCTGGTCTGCGTCGGCGACTACCAGACCGCCGCCACCGCCGAGGTCGCCCGCGAACTGCTCTCCCGCCACGACCGGCCGACCGCGGTGTTCGCGGCGAACGACAGCTCGGCGATCGGGGTCCTGCAGGTCGCCGGCGAACTCGGGCTCCGCGTACCGCAGGACCTGTCCGTCGTGGGCTTCGACGACGTCCCCCAGGCCGCGAACGCCACTCCCCCGCTGACCACGGTCGCGCAGCCGCTGCACGACCTCGGTGCCGAGGCGCTCCGCATGCTGCTGGAACTGCTCGGCGGCCGCGACGTGCCGGCGCACGTGCAGCTGCCGGCGTCGCTGGTGGTCCGCGCGAGCACGGCGCCGCCCCCGCCCGGTTCCTGAGGGCCCGGCGCTCCCGGTGCCCCGGCGCCCGGGTCCGCTCGAGACGCCCCCGTCTTCGCTGGACACCTCGGCAGCCCCGAGACGCCGCCGACTTCCGCGGCGTCTCGTTCACTCGGCGGCGTCCCACGCAGACACCCCTGTCTCGCGCAACCCACCCGGACGGGAGGCCCGCCATCAGCCCGCCCCGCTCGTTCCTGTCGACGGACTCGATCGTCGTCGCCAACTCCGCTCGTGCGGCTCGGCGACGGCGCGCGTGTCACGTGATCTGACCGAACGGCGACGTCACCGCTGATGGAAGCTCAGTCAGCTACGAACTCGAACGACCCGACCATCGATGCTGCCGTGGTGCGGTCGGCGGTCGGACAGTGACGACACGCTGTGCTGCTGCCCACCACGGGTTTCGGGCATCGAGAACCCCCGCTTGTCTGGATCAGTGACGAAGCGCACCGAGACCTGGTCAATCCGGATGATGGTGCCGCGTACGTCTTCTCGCGTCGCTCGTTCCACTTCGCTGAGTTCTTCGGCGTAGAAGTCGAGTTGCAGGGGGACCGTGCGAGGCGCTTCCAGGATGTGGTCGATCCACGGCTGATCCGCTGCGTACAACGACCAGGTGATCTCGTCTCCGACCGCGACGTCGTAGCCGTCCTCTTCGATCTGCCACTCGGTGAGCCAGACGTCGAGTTCTCCGTCGTTCAGGGCTGGCACCGATCCCTCGGGCGGCGCTGCCGGCGTCGGGGTCCGGGGGGCCGGAGAACGGCGGGTGGTTTCCAACGGAGACCCGAAGAGCAGTTCGTACAACCGCCGGGGCATGCCGGCTCGCCCCGACCGCAGCAGGTTCGATCGATCCCCTGGACGCATGCCCTGAGAGTAAGCGTCTCCGACGAGTGCAGCCTCACGGTGAAGCGCCTGGCCGTTCGTCAGCCGATCGGCTAGCGGAGGCTGCCCGTCAGCGCCAGACTGGTTCCCGTGAACCTTAGTGTCTTCGGGGTCTGTGGCCTGCTCTTGGCAGCTGTGGTTTCTCTGACGAGCTGCAGCGAAGCGGACAACGACGATGGGTACCTCACGTTGACTGCAGGTGAGGCAACTCTGTCTGCTTGCCCGACCGCAGCGCCGGTCATGGTCGAGGCGTTGAACACCAAGCACCTGCCCACGTGTGATCCGATCGGGCAGACCCTCGTCTTCCCCGATGGTGAGCAGATTCAGCTACCGGAGCAACAGGGCGGTGGCGGTGCGTCGAGGTCGGGCTCGGACTACCAGTACGCCTACCAAAGTGTTGGCAACTGGGGCCTGGTCGCAGCCCGTGCGAAGGCCGATTGCTCGAGCATCCAGGAGTGGGGCAACGCGGAAGCCCTTCGGCGCGTGCACGACGCGTTCGGAAGCAGGTGGGCCTGTCATTGACGTCGTCCTGAGACGATCCTTCGCCACACGCCGTCGCGCCCTGTCCCGGTGACGAGCGTGATCATCCTCAGCAGCGGGCTCGCGCCCTCCGCCTCGGAGCGGTCGGCGGCCTGCGCCCAGCTGATGACGGGCAGTCGGTCGTTTCGCGGGCCCATGGCACTCGGTCGAACCCATGGAACGTCTCATCGGCCGGTCGCCCGTCGAGACAGTGCTCGGCCGGACTCGATCGCGTCCGGCCGAGCACCGTCTCACGCGATCCCCGCCGAACGGTCGATGCGTCGGGTCATCTGGGCCCGTACGGTCGGAAGATGCTTCAGCGAACCGCCGCCGTCACCGCAGCCCTCGTGATCACGCTCGTCTCGGTCGCGGGGTGCGCAGCCGGGCCGGGAGGCACGGCCTCCTCCGCCACGACGGCGGAGGTCCCGAAGCTGGACCCGCAGGTCGCGTCCACGCTCGACGACGCACTCCGCACCGTGCAGGCGAGCCCCGGCGTCGCGAGCGCGACGAACCGGATCGAGCTGCACCAGCGCTACACGGCCGCCGACGGAACGGACGTCACGCCCCCCGGCCTCGACGCATGGGACAACCGCGACGCCGGCCCGGCTGCACCGCCGCCGATCGGCGGTGTCTCCCCGGACGATCCCGTGCTCCCGCCGGTGCCCACGCCCTCGGCTCGTCCCACGCCCCCGGTCGGTGCGACCGAGACGCACTCGTTCTCGAGCGCCTTCGTGGTCACGATGGACCCAGACGCAACCCCGTCGGAAGCGATGGCGGTCGCGGTCGCGATGGCGGAGCGTATCGCCTGGACCGGTGTCACCCTCACGCTGCAGGTGCCGGCCGGGCCGGGACACGTCCTCTCCACCGTCACCTACTCGGGCACGTTCGACCAGCAGATCCCTGACGCAACGGCCCTCGGTGTTGCGTCCGGACTGGCGACGCTCGCCGCCACGCCAGGCGTGACCGGACTCGAGGCGAGCATCCCGCAGACGATGCGCATCGACTACGGCTCGCTGACGATCGGGGTCTCCCCGGCGGACGACGCCACGCTCGCTCGGGTACACGGGGTGATCGACGGGACCGCGTTCGCCGGGACGACGCTGCACGGGTCGTTCGGGAACGGGGCGAAGCCCTAGTCGGAGGCACGACTGCACGCTCCACCAGCAGCCGCACACTCATCTGCACCCATCGCCCGTACCGACCGACGGCGTGCTCGGCAGGCCCACGGAAAGTCTGCCCCAGGACGCCCGCCGGGAGCTGCAACGAACGGCTCGTCCACGCCACCTCCCCCGGTAGGGCATCGGCTACCGGTCTACCGGTCTACCGGTCTACCGGTCTACCGGTCTACCGGTCTACCGGTCTACCGGTCTACGCTCGAGAGTCCAGACAATCGCTCCGGCCAGGCACGTCATGCCTGCCAGCACAAGCCCCACCGCTGTGAGTGCGCCACCCCACCACAGGCTCGATGTGTCCTTCGTGCAGCCCTCCCAAGTCTGCGCGCCATCGCTCCCAGTAGCACCGACCTGGCACCAGCCGTCGAGGTTGGAAGCACCGATGCTGACTGCAATGAGTCCAGCGACGAGGC
Source organism: Curtobacterium sp. APC 4022 (assembly GCF_030407555.1). Lineage (NCBI taxonomy): Bacteria > Bacillati > Actinomycetota > Actinomycetes > Micrococcales > Microbacteriaceae > Curtobacterium > Curtobacterium sp. APC 4022. Next base: position 75,375 of record NZ_JASDDD010000003.1, on the reverse strand, counting down.
AGATAGCGGTCAACGTCAGCGACGCGGCCACCCAGCGCTGAGCGCCCGACAGGTTCTTCACGTGGCGACATCAGTGCCTCATGAGCGATCAGCATTCGGACGTGCTCGGCGTCGCGGTACCAACCGAAATCGACACCGACTCGACCATCGTCGCCGGCCCGCCAGGCTGATTTCGAGCCTGCTCGCCGATGCGAGGTTCGAAGCGTTCGAGACTGAACCGGACAGCGCACTCGTCTGACAGGCTCGTGCAGCTCAACGCGGTGTCTCGTTTGCCGATCCCCTGCGGACGCTTCGTCAGACCTGTTCGGCGCTGTGGTCGAAGGCAAGCGGCAGCAGGTCGCTCGCTCTCACGTGTGGGCAGCTTCGCTCCGTGTCGTCGGAATCGCTTCCTTCGGTGTCGGGACGTCGCGGGTGCGCGAGACGGCCCGCGTGACTTGGGGTTCGGGTGCATAATGGTGGTGTCTTCGGACCCGGTAGTGGGGCTTGCCGGACCCAACCTCGACAGTTGTCGACAACAGTCCCTATCTCAGCTGGTCGCGCTTCTGCGCGCCTGAGGTAGGGAGTGTCATGACAGCACCAATCGGTTCCGGACCGGTCGTCGTCGGCGTCCTGCCCGGCCTCGCTCCGGGGGTCATCGAGGTTGCGTCGTCTATCGCGCGGCGCTTCGGTACGACGCTGGTGTGCGTCAGCGTGGATGCATCGCTCTTCGATGCCGGTACGCGCTCGGACGGGTCGGTGATGGTGGAACCGATCGACCCTGACACCGCTGACACGACACCGCAGGGCTTGTCGGACAGTGACAAGGCGGCAGTACGTGCTGCCGCAACGACCTACGGCGTCGACGTCACGTTCGTCCCGGGTGTCGGGGATCCGAGCCGGGCACTGTCGCAGGTGGCCGAAGACCGCGACGCGGCGATGCTGGTCGTCGGGGCCAGGACGGGAGCGGGTCGAATCGCGGAGTTCTTCACGGGGTCGGTCGCGGTACGGCTGACCCATCAGCAGCACCGTTCAGTGCTCGTAGTGCCCGTTGATCCGGTCGGGTTCGATGCCCCACTGCCGTGGGACACCCCGTGACCGGCCAGCTTGTTCTGCTCCGCCACGGACAGAGCACTGCGAACGCTGCCGGTACCTTCACCGGCTTGCGAGACGTCGCGCTGACCGAACAGGGCAGCGCCGAAGCGAATCGGGCTGGGTTGCTACTTCTGCATGCCGGCATCCGACCGCACCTCGTGCTCACGTCGACGCTCGAGCGGGCGCTCCACACGGCGGAGCTCGTCACCGACGTCCTCGGACGTGATGCGCCGATCGAGTCGACGTGGCGGTTGAACGAGCGGAACTACGGCGCCCTCACCGGCATGTCCAAGCAGAATGCGCAAGCGGCGTTGGGGGCGGAGCAGTTCTTCGCTGTTCGTTGGACCCGCACGGGACGGCCACCACGCATGTCGATCCGCGCGTGGCTGGCGCTCCGGCGGACGCCGGCGCTTCGTGGACTGCCGTGGGCGGCACTTCGTCGAACCGAAACACTCTCCGACGTCATCCGCCGGGTCCAACCCGTCCTGTCGCACAGCATCACCCCGGCACTCCGCGACGGGCAGACAGTGCTCGTCGTCGCGCACGGCAACTCACTGCGGGCACTGTGTGCCTGCATGGACGGCCTAACTGACGGTGAGCTCGCGGACCTGAACCTCCCCACGGGCGAACCCCTGATCTACCGGTTCGACGGCGACGGTGGGTTCTGTCCGCGGGGTGGGGAGTACCTGCATCCGGCAGCACGAGCAGCAGCGGCAGCGGTCGCTGCGGAAGGTGGAACATGACCTCCCGAACGGACACGCACCTGCCCGATGGGCAGCTCCCGCCCGACCCAGACATCGACGCCAACGACCCGGAACGTATCGACCGGCCAGTGCATCTGCGGTGGCGGTACCTCGGTGTCGTCGCACTCGGCGGCGCCATCGGTACCGCCGCACGCGACGGACTCAGCACCGCGTTCCCCGCTCAGCAGGAGGTGTCCTGGGCGATCTTCTGGATCAACATCGCCGGCGCGCTCCTACTGGGTGTGCTGCTGGAACACCTCGCGCATCGCGGACCTGACGAGGGTCGCCGCCGGACACTGCGCCTGCTTCTGGGAACCGGTGTCCTCGGCGGGTTCACCACCTACAGCACCCTCGCGACCAGCACCGCGGTGTTGTTCCTCGCTGGCCGCGGGTTGGCCGGCACCGGGTACGCGCTCCTGACGGTCCTCGCCGGCGCGATCGCCACCGGTAGCGGCCTCGCGATCGCGGGTTTGGTCCGACCGAACGGGGCCACATCATGAGCGCCCTGGCCTTCCTCAGCGTCGCGGTCGCTGGCGGTGTCGGCGCGGCCGCACGGTTCTTCGTGGATGGTGCGATCAACCGGGGTCGGCAGTTCCGGCTCCCGGTCGGGACGCTGACGATCAACATCACCGGCTCGTTCCTGCTGGGCTTGATCACCGGCGCCGCCGGTCACCTCGGCGCCACCCCCGTCGCGGTGCTCGGAACAGGGCTCATGGGTGGCTACACCACGTTCAGCACCGCCAGCTTCGAGACCGTCCGCCTCGCACGCACTGGCCGCACCACCGCGGCTGCCGTGAACGGGCTCGGGATGCTCGTCGTCTCCGTCGCCGCAGCCGCCGGGGGCGTCACCCTCGGCACCCTCACTTGACCATCCGACTGGGAGACGAACAGCTCATGCACTTCGACATCACGATCGAGATCCCCCGCGGCAGCGGCAACAAGTACGAGGTCGACCACGCCACCGGACGGATCCGCCTGGACCGGGCGGTGTTCACCAGCATGGTGTTCCCGCAGGACTACGGCTCGATCGACGACACTCTCGGCGATGACGGCGACCCCCTCGACGCGCTCGTGCTGCTGCCCCGGCCCACGTTCCCCGGCGTCGTCATCGACGTCCGCCCGGTCGGGATGCTCCGCATGGTCGACGAGAACGGCGGCGATGACAAGATCCTCACCGTCCCCGCCGGAGACGTCCGCTTCGACCACGTCCAGGACATCTCCGACGTCGCCGAGCCGGTCCTGGCGGAGATCGAGCACTTCTTCGCCCACTACAAGGAGATCGAGCACGGCAAGCACGTCACCACCAACGGGTGGGCGAACCGTGTCGACGCCGAAGCCATCATCCGCGCCGCACAGGAACGGTTCACCCCGCACCCCTGACCGGCACCCGCGCACCCGACACCATCCAGTGCGCGCCCTGAACCGCCGTGGGGAGGCAACTGGCGCCCAGTGATCGCCAGGAGGTCGTCCCTCCGCCTCCCCGCGGCCCACACCCGCACGACCAACCCGAAAGGCGACAACCGCCGTGAACGACTACATCAGCAACGTCCACCACACCACCCACCATCAGGGCGAGTACGTGACCCACACCAGCCGCCCCGTCACCATCAGCAGCCTGCACGGCTCCCGGATCCTCGACTCCCGCGGCTACCCGACGATCCAGGTGCGTCTCGAGCTCGAGGACGGCACCGTCGTCACCGGTGACGCCCCCGCAGGCGCATCCACTGGCGCGCATGAGGCTGTCGAGCTTCGCGACGGCGGCAGCAGCTACGGCGGCCGCGACGTGAGCCAGGCACTGCACCTCATCACGACGGACGTCGCACCGATGATCACCGGCCAGTCGTGGACCTCGATCGGGCAGGCCGACGCCGCCCTCGCTGCCCTCGACGGCACCCCGAACCACCGCCGGCTCGGCGCGAACAGTGTCGTCGCGACCTCGATCGCGATGGCACGCGCTCTCGCCGCCGCAGCGGAGCTGCCGCTCTGGCGTTGGATCGCAGACGTCACCGGCAGCACGCCCCGCCTGCCCGTCCCGCACTTCAACGTGCTCAACGGCGGAGCGCACGCAGCGAACGCGCTCGACTTCCAGGAGTTCATGATCGCCCCGGTGAACGCCGAGACCATGACCGACGCGGTTCGGATCGGATCGGACGTCTACCACGCGCTGGCGGCACTGGTCCGGGAACGGTTCGGCAGTCTCGGTCTCGGGGACGAAGGCGGCTTCGCCCCGTCGATCGCCGCGCCCGAGGAGGCCCTCGACCTCCTCGTCGCCGCGATCAGTGCCGCCGGTTACGAGCCCGGCGTGGACACCGTCGCGATCGCACTCGACCCGGCGGCGAACGAGTTCGCGCTCGGTGACGGTAGCTACCGGGTCGTGGACCGCCGGCTCGACCGCGCAGGCATGGTCGACTACTACCGCGACCTCATCAGCCGGTATCCGATCCGGAGCATCGAAGACGGCTTCTCCGAAGATGACCACGGCGGCTGGAAGGCGATGTCGTTCGCGCTCGGCGACATGCTCCAGATCGTCGGCGATGATCTCTACGTCACCGATCCGCAGCGCATCCGCGACGGTGGGAAGGACGGGCTCTCGAACGCGGCGCTCATCAAGCCGAACCAGATCGGCACCGTCTCCCAGACCCTCGACGCGATCGGCGTCGCACGCTCGCTCGGGATGCGGAGCATGGTGTCGCACCGGTCCGGCGAGACCACCGACACGTTCATCGCGGACCTCGTCGTCGGCACCGGAACCGGACAGATCAAGTCCGGCGCACCCGCCCGCGGAGAACGCGTCGCCAAGTACAACCGGCTCACCGAGATCGCGGAGAACAATCCGGAGCTGCCCTACGGGCTGCGCTGACCCCGACCGGTCACCTCGTGGGCGACGCGCAGGAAAGCAGAACCAGCTGGCTGAGGCTCTCCCGACCAGATCGCCCGCAACGGCCGGGCAAGTGGCGGCCCAGCGAGCGGGACCCGCACCAGCGACCCGTCGTTGATGTCGGCGGCGACCGTGCGAAGGCTCATCACCGCCGGTGCAATTCCAGCCTGCGCGTTCGCCCGGATGATGCTCGTGGTCTCCAGCACCGCGGCCGGAACCGACATGCTCAAACCGGCCTCCCTGAGCCATGCGGCGAGGGTCGCGCGAGTTCCGGAACCTTCTTCCCGCAGGAGCAGAGCCGTCGCCGCCAGGACCTCCGCAGTGATCCCGGTCGACCGAGCCCAGGGATGTTCCGGCGCAACGACGACCGCGAGCTCATCGTCCGCGATCACCTGCGCGGACACACCTGCCGCCGTCACCGGGGTCTCCGTGAACCCGAGGTTCGCGCCACCCGACTGCACGAGGTCCGTCACCGCGGCGGAGTTGCCCGCGATCAGGCGCACCCGCACGTCGGGTTCGCGGCGGCGGAATTCGAGCAGCCAGCCCGGCAGCAGCAGCTCCGCGATCGTCTGTGACGCTGCGACGACGAGCGAACCCGTGGGAGTCCGCAGCGCAGCCACTCCTGCTTCGAGGTGGCGAGACGCGTCGAGGACCGGTCCGGCCAGCCCGACGACGAGCCTGCCGGTCTCGGTCAGCACCGACCCCGTGGTCGAGCGGTGCACCAACAAGTGACCGACCATGCGCTCGGCGACCCGGATCCGAGCAGACACTGCCTGTTGCGTGACGCCGAGCGCTCCAGCGGCAGCGGAGAGGGAGCCGGTCTCGGCGACGCGTGCGAGCACGTCGAGTGTGTCGAGGTCGAGGGTTCGGTCCGTGAGTCGCCGTAGTGCCACAATCATTGATTGTGCCCTGCCAAGAGGTTCCGGGTACCGCCAGAGGCAGGATTCGCGCAGGCTTGGCCCATGACAACGCTCCGCACGGACCCTGCACCCGCGAACGGTAGCCAGCTGCCCCAACGGCCGCAGACGGCGTTGTTCCGTGACCTGGAGCGGCCAGGCCTGATCGTGTCGAATCTCACACCGAACTGGTTCGCGTCGATCATGGGCACGGGGATCGTCGCTGTCGCAGCTGCGTCACTGCCGCTGCAGTTCCCCGGGCTGCGCCTCGCGGCGACGGTCGTGTGGGCGATCGCCGCGGTGCTCCTCGTCGCCCTCACGACCGCGACGGTGCTGCACTGGATCCGCTACCGGAGCACTGCAGCCGGGCACCAGCTCAACCCGGTGATCTCGCACTTCTACGGCGCACCACCGATGGCGTTCCTCACCGTCGGCGCCGGGACACTCCTGCTCGGCAAGGACTGGGTCGGCCTGCCCGCCGCCGTCACCATCGACTGGGTCCTGTGGACCATCGGCACCATCGGAGGACTGCTCACGGCAGTGCTCGTGCCGTACCTGGCGTTCACCCGCCACGAGAACAAGCCCGACTCCGCGTTCGGCGGCTGGCTGATGCCGATCGTCCCGCCGATGGTGTCCGCCTCCACCGGTGCGCTCCTGCTGCCGTACGCCCCCGCCGGGCAGGCGCGGGAGACGCTGCTGTGGTCCTGCTACGGCTTCTTCGGCCTCAGCCTCATCACGTCGCTGGTCGTGATCACGCTGATCTGGAACCGTCTCGCGCAGCACAAGGTCGGGGCCGCCGGCATGGTCCCGACTCTGTGGATCGTCCTCGGGCCGGTCGGACAGTCGATCACCGCGGTGAACCTCCTCGCATCGAACGCCCCCACCGTTGTCGATGCGAGTACCGCGCATGCCCTGCTGGTCGTGGCGCTGGTGTACGGGTTCGCGATGCTCGGCTTCGCGCTGCTGTGGACCGTCATCGCCCTCGCGATCACCATCCGCACTGCCCGCGAACACTTGCCGTTCAGCCTGACTTGGTGGTCCTTCACGTTCCCCGTCGGGACCTGCGTCACCGGCCTGAACGGGCTCGCCCTGCACTCAGGCCTGACCGTCGTTGCCGTCCTCGCCGTCATCTACTACGCCGGCCTCGTCGCCGCATGGATCACCGTTGCCCTTCGCACCTTTCACGGATCCGTCATCCGTGGCACCCTGCTGGCACCGCCACAGCCGGCATGAGTACCCCCGAGGAACTCGCTGACGTTCGATCGCTGAACGGTCTCGCGGAGACGTGGCGGACCGCGCCCGACGGCAGCCGACGGTTCGTCCCGAGCTTCGACCCACGATCCGGCGGCAGATTCAGCCGTGTCCTGGTCCTGATGCAGTCGCCTGGCCCCCAGACCATCGCCGCAGCGCACGCAGCGATCTGCAGCGAGGACAACCCGGGCCCGACCGCGGCGGCGTTCCGAGCAGCCCGTGTCGAGTCCGGACTCGCACGCGGCGAGTACGTCCGCTGGAACCTTGTCCCATGGGAACTGCCCGACCGCGTGCGACTCGAGGACATCGACGAGGGGCGGCATGCCCTCGCCACACTGCTCGCGGCCCTCCCCGCTCTCACTGCGATCGTCACGTACGGGGCCGTTGCCCTCGACGGCGTCATGCGACACTTCACCCTGGACGAGCACCCCCGACTCCTTCCGGTCATCGCAGCACCACATCCGTCTCCCGCCAACGGCCGCCACCGATCGGAACAACACCTCCGTTCCGTGCAAGCACTCCGGCTCGCCGCGCGAGCGCGGCAGACGTAACAAATACGAACGATTCCGCTACAACTATCCGTACCGGCGCTCAGTCCGGGTGCGAGGCGCCGTGTCTTGTAGCGGAACCCAGTCCCAGAATCTACGTGCCGCCACTACCCCTCCTGGTCGAGTTTCGCTACGTTCTCTTCATGGGTCACCTTCTCGGGTATGCGCGCGTGTCCACCACAGACCAGGACGCGTCGCTGCAGATCGACGCGCTCAACGCCGCTGGCTGCTACCGCGTGTTCGTCGACACCATGTCCGGGTCGCTCCAACACCGGCCCGAGCTCGACAAGCTCCTCGACCAGCTCCGCCCCGGCGACACTCTCGTCGTCTGGCGACTCGACCGGCTCGGCCGGTCCATCCGGCACCTCATCGATCAGCTGCACGCTCTCGCCGAGCGCGGCATCGGGTTCCGGTCCCTGCAGGAGACCATCGACACCACCTCGCCCGGCGGCCGGCTCGTGTTCCACGTCTTCGCCGCGTTGGCGGAGTTCGAACGGGACCTCATCAAGGAACGCACCAACGCCGGCCTCGCCGCCGCTCGAGCCCGCGGCCGCACCGGCGGCCGACCATCTCGGCTCTCCGCGGACCAGGTGCGCACCGCACGCCGGCTCTACGAACAGCAGGACATGACCGTCGCGCAGATCGGCGACGTGCTCGGCGTTAGCCGCACCACCATCTACCGTGCACTCGCGAAGCACGCCGAGCCCGTCGCGGCGCGACGAACCAAGCCTTCCCCAACGATGTAGCTGGCTATGGACGCGAGCGAGCGGTGGGGCATCCTTCGACTGCACGTCGAGGACGCCATCCCGCTCGCCACCCTGGCCCGCACCACGGGCGTCGCTGAGCGCACCCTGCAACGCTGGTTGGCCCGCTACCGAACCGGCGGATACCCGGCTCTCGCCGACGGCACCCGCACCGATCACGGCGCCCGACGGACGGCACCGGAACTGGTGCGCCTGATTGAGGGGCTCGCACTCACCAAGCCACGACCTTCGATCGCCACGATTCACCGCCAGGTCGACAATTACTGCACCAAACGAGGTCTCTCAGCGCCGTCGTACTCCGTTGTGCGGTCGATCGTGAACGGGCTTGATCCCGGGATGGTGACGCTCGCGCTTGAGGGGCCCGCGTCATATCGGGACAAGCACGAACTGCTGCTCCGACGTCGTGCGGATCGCCCCAACGCGATCTGGCAGGCGGACCACACGATGCTCGATCTGCTCATCGTCGGACCCGACGGCAAGCCCGAACGGCCGTGGTTGACGGTGATCCTCGACGACTACTCCCGCGCGGTCTGCGGGTACATGGTGTTCCTCGGCGCCCCATCCGCCGCGAACACCGCGCTCGCGCTCCGGCAAGCGATCTGGCACAAGCCGGAACCGGACTGGCCTGTCTGCGGGATCCCAGACGTGCTCTACACAGACCACGGGTCCGACTTCACCAGCCACCGAATCGGCGACACCGCCGCCGTGCTGCACCTCCGCATCATCCACTCGCAGGTCGCTCGCCCCCAGGGCCGCGGGAAGATCGAGCGGTTCTTCGGCACCATCAACACCGAGCTGCTCCCAACGCTCCCCGGCCACCTCGCACCCGGATCCTCGGCGCCGGCGCCGACGCCGGCGCTGGATCTCGCCGGTGTCGACAGTGCCATCAACACGTTCATCCGCCGCTACAACGCCCGCATCCACCGCGAGCTCCGGAAGAGCCCACTGGAAGCGTGGATCGCAGACGGGTGGCTGCCACGAATGCCGGACTCCCTCGAGCAGCTCGACGGGTTCCTGCTCACCGTCCCGACCACGCGTGTCGTGCAACGAGACGGCATCCACTTCGAAGGGCTCCGCTACACCGCAACCACTCTCGCACCCTTCGTGGGCAGCACCGTCAGCGTCCGGTACGACCCCCGCGACGTCACCGAGATCCGTGTCTTTCACCGCGACGCGTTCCTGTGCACCGCGATCAGTACCGCGCATCAGACCGAGACCATCAGTCTCAAGCAGATCCAGGCCGCCCGGAACGCGCAACGAAGAGCCCTGCGCGGGCAGATCCGCGAACGCATCGCGATCGTCCGCCCCACACCCGATGATCACACCCCACCAGCACCCGCACCGGCACCGGATCAACCGCGACTGATGACCTACGAGGAGGACCGGTCATGACGAGCCAGTTCATCATCACGAAGGAACACCGTCGGTTCGCGGAGTTCGCCGACGCCGTCCGGAAGCAGAACACCATCGGCGTCTGCTTCGGCCCCGCTGGCGTCGGCAAGACCCTCTCCGCACGCCGCTACGCCCACTGGGACAGCATCGGCCCGTTCATCGCCAGATGGGCCGCACGCAGCGAAGACGACACGAAGATCTACGCCGCCGCCCACCGAGCCCGCACCGTCTTCTACACGCCCGAGGTCTCCGCCACGATGCGCGCCCTGCAGGACGACCTCCGGCACGACATGCTCCGCACCGAACGCTGCATCGAGGAACACCTCCTGCTCCAGGGTCGCCACTTCGACCACGCACACGGCCCCAACCCGTCCCTGCTCGAGCTGATCATCATCGACGAGTCCGAACGCCTCACCGGCAACGCGATCGAGTGGCTCCGCGACCAGTACGACCGCACCGGCATAGCGATGATCCTCATCGGCATGCCCGGCATCGAGAAGCAGTTCAGCCACTACCCGCAGCTCTACAGCCGCCTCGGTTTCGCCCACCAGTACCGTCCGCTCGGCCACGACGAGCTGCTCTTCGTCCTCGAACGTCAATGGCGCAAGCTCGGCAAGACGCTCGACCCCGACGACTTCACCGACGCGCAAGCCATCGCCGCCGTCGAACGCATCACCCGCGGCAACTTCCGGCTCCTTGAGCGCCTCCTCCCTCAGATCCAACGCGTCCTGAAGATCAACGAGCTCGACGTCATCACCAACGACGTCGTCGAGGCCGCCCGCAGCACCCTCGTCATCGGCACCACCTGACCCGACACCGATCGCAGCGAAAACGACGACACAGAGCGAGGCTGCTCACACTCTCACGCTGACGAGGCCGTCAGGTCCGGGCAGGATGACGCGCACGTGCGGGTGGTAGTCAGCGAGGACTTGGCGGTCGCGGCCACACGGGCTCTTGACTCCCCGGCCGTGGTTGCCCACGGCGACCACGTGCGTCAGTTCGGTGGCACCGCCGGCGCGGGCTGCTCCGAGCGCCACGAGTTCGGCACAGGGTCCGCCCGTGAAGTGGTAGACGTTCACGCCGGTGAAGATCCGGCCGTCCGCGGCGCGAACAGCTGCACCCACGGTGTGCACACCGTCCTCATTCGGGCCCGCATCAGTGACGGCATCGATGGTCGAGCGAGCTGCCTCGACAAGCGCGTGGTCCTCGTCTGTGAGGAAGGCGGCGGAGGGCGGAAGGGCGGAAGGGCACCGAACATGCTTCGACCTTAGGGCGCGGGGGCGTTTCGGAAGGGGATCCGCTATCGGTACACGGGTGATATGAGCGAGGGGCAGTGGCCTGGTCGGGCGGTGCCTTGCGTCGACGCCACGGCTTGACTGTTGCTCGACTGTGACCAAGCGAGCGGCGCGAGTAGGCGATGCTCGTCCCATGAAGAAGACTCTCAGCGTTGCCGCCACGGGAATCGTGCTGGCTGCGCTACCGCTTCTCTCAGCGTGCGCTGGGTCTGCCGGAGACCCCATTGCGTCGGCTCGTGAACTCGCAGACGCACCTGGATGGGTGAGCACGCCGACTGGCACCAATTGCGGCAGCGCGGAGCTCGGACAGAAGCGAACGCTTCCCAAGAAGAACCTGAAGTGCCTCATGGATGCGAGCAGAGCAGGCGACGTAGGCATGCTCACATGGATCCAGCGAACGACCGAGGGTGATCCGGTCCCCTCCTTCGTCATGACGGCGGGCTCGGGCGCCACGGTCGCTTCGACCGCTGCATACGACACCTACGGCCAGGGAGGTTGGACAGAGTACGAGTGCACCGATATCGCGGCGCTCCCCAACTGCTCGGATGGGTCTAAGTAAGCAGCAACTGTTCCGACGGGTCTGAGCACGTCCGAACTGCTGTCCAGTGATCGATCCCCTACCGGGTAGAGCGACGCAGGTCCGGTCGCGTTCGTCGAGCCCCGTCTACCGGACGCTGCTTCCGAGTCATATTCCGACGAGCCGACCACTGCCGGCGATCCCCGCGCGGCGTCGGTCAGCGTCAGCCCGGCCCGTAGCTGCCGGTGGCAGGGTCCGGTTCGTCCGTCGGGCTCGCGGATGGGAATGACCGCCGCTGCGTGGTTCGCTAGGTTCAACCGAGGGAGGCGGAGATGACTAGTCCAGGGTGGTTGGGGGCGGCCGGCTGCGCTCTGCTTGTTCTCCTCGTTGACGCGGCGATCTGGGGTGTTGTGTCGATCGCGACGAATGGAATGGGTCGGAATCACGCGGCTGGCATTCGATTGCCGTCGCTGATGCACAGCGACGAGGCCTGGCGAGCCGGCCATGTTGCCGCGCGGAGAGTCATGCGGCCGTTCTTGATCGCGGCGGCAATCGTCGTTGTCGTGTCAATCCCAGCGCAACTGGCGCCAGCGCTCTACGTCGTGCTGCTCGGGCTTTCCCTCGCCTGCACGCTGGCCGCTCTCGGTGCAGGTGCGCTGTCCGCGTCCCGGGCTGCTCGCCGAATCGCTCGGGACGGCTGATGACCTGGGCGTCCTCGGCACCCGTGGCGCGCGCTCAGCGACCTCGTTACGTGACGCGGGGCATCAACCTAGAACGATCGGCACGCGAGAGCGCGGTCGCTCCGGACTCGGCGTGATCCATCAGGCCGTCGATGGTCGATCACTTCCCGGGCGGTCGAGACCGCATATGGATCCTCTACCGGGCAGCGCTGCTCGCTTGGATCACCAGGATGGCCCTTCGTGGCAAGCTTGCGGCCAGGTTGAGGAGGGATCGCGATGGATGAAGCTGTCTTGTACGACCTTTGCAGTCGCGCTCGACTCGTTCAGGTCCGGCTCGTCTCGACCGAAGCAGGGCTCCTGGGCCTTACCGACTTCATCGGTCGCGCTGCTCGCTGCTCGCTGCTCGCTGCTCGCTGCTCGCTGCTCGCTGCTCGCTGCTCGGAGCACTACTCGCACGCGCGTCTGCTGCAGCTGATCCAGGCTGCGCCGCCGCCAGTCGGCTTCCGATACGGCTTCCGTCGGCTGGAAACCGTCAGTGTGAGTCGGACCGTACCCCCGGACACTTTCACCGACGACGAACGTCGTGAGTACGAGGCTGCGCAGAGCGCGCTCCTCAAGAGCGTCGGACGCGACGCTGGGGAACCAGCCCCCGGAGTGGTAGGAGTCGCACGGAACGTACTCGAGCAGTTCATCCTCCGCTGGTTCTGAGGAAGACATTTGGTCGGACGCCATCTCGTTTGACGATCGGTCAACGGACTCGTCGACGCGTGAAGCCGCACGAGTTAGCCGATGCCGTCTTTCCTGTCGACGCCGGAACTAGGCTCGCGTCGTGAGCGATGTTGATGAGCCTGCCGACCTCGCATCAAAAACATGGACGACGAGGTATCGGATCGCGATGGGGATCGGAACCGGCTTCTTGACCGCGCTGTGCTTCTGGCTGCTGTTCACCGGTGACGCGACCGAGACGTGGATCGGTGGGGTCGGGTTGGCCGCCCTCGTCGCCTGGGTGTTCGTGTTTCGAACGCTCTACCGCCGCGGCTACTGACCCATCCTCGTCGGCGGCACATGGCTGTCCCGCTGGCCGATCGTGCTCCGGTCGCTAGCGTGAACGCATGACGGTCACGCTGATCACCTTGTCGTCCGATGACTGGAGAGTCTGGCGCTCCCTGAGGCTTGCGGCGCTGGCCGAAGCCCCGGAGGCTTTCGGCTCTCGGTTGGCTGATTGGGTCGATGCTGATGAGGGCCGTTGGCGCGAGCGCCTCTCTATCCCAGGGGCGATGGACCTCGTAGCCCTCGACTCGGGAACGGGCAGTCCGATCGGCATGGTGACCGGAACGCCGTCAGCACGGCCCGGTGCTGGCGCAGAACTCATCTCCCTGTGGGTGGACCCCGCAGCTCGGGGAAGAGGAGTGGCGGCCTTGCTCATCGATGCCGTGGCAACTTGGGCAGCAGCCGCTGGGGCACAGCGCCTCGAGTTGTCGGTCATGGCCCAGAACGAGTCCGCCCGGCGCACCTACGAGAGGAACGGATTCGCCGTCGCGGCCGGTTCGGGAGATGAGCTCACGATGACACGAGCTCTCTGACGTCGGCAGTCGGCCGGCACGCCCGCTCTCTGTCCGATAGGGGATCGCCAACCGGTCAGTCGCTCCCCTGATCAGGGCCACATGGTCGACTCCAGAGGAACCATGCAACCGAACTCCACCAGGGCAGACGCTAACTGTTCTCTTCCCACAGCTCGAGCGGCAGTCCCTCTGGATCGTGCACACGGACGAAGCGCCCGTACTCTGTCTCCCACTCGGCGCGGCGCTCGACCGCGATGCCGTCCGCTTCGAGACGGCGGATCAGTTCGTCGAGTGCCGTCACCCTGATGTTGAGCATGAAGGGCTGGTCGGCGGCGAAGTAGTCGCTGTCAGCAGGGAACGGTGCGAAGACCGTCACACCGGCTGCTTGGCGCCAGAAGGTGTCCGCGCCGGCGTCGATGCCGAGGTGCTTCCGGTACCACGCGGCGCGGGCTTCCGGATCTCGACTCCGGAAGAAGAGCCCGCCGATGCCCGTCGCAGTCATGTCGAGCACGGTATCGGTGTCAAAGCCCGAGCGCCAGAGAACTCACGCCATCGAGCGTCCGATGATCGATCCCTCTGCGGGAACGGCGCACGGTAGCTTCGGAGCATGCCGGCCTCTCAGTACGTTCGATTGCTGCGCGAGCGGATTGGGAGCAGCTACCTACTCCTTCCGGGCGTGACCGCGGTCATCCGAGACGACGATCGGTTCCTCCTGGCGCGGCAGCGCGACTCCGGACGATGGAGCCTGATAGGGGGCGGCATCGAGCCCAGCGAGGACCCCCGCGTGGCTCTGCTGCGGGAAGTGCGAGAAGAACTCGGTGTGGGCAGCGACGTCATCCGGATCATCGGGGCTTACGGCGGCGCCGCCCTCGAGAACGTCTACCCCAACGGTGACCAAGTTGGGTACGTGACCGTGGCGTACCTCTGCTCACTGCATACGTCGCCGTTCCTCCTCGACGAGGACGAAGTGCTCGAAACCCGGTGGGCGACTCTCGCCGAGCTCACCGAACTCGATCATCACGAGTGGATCGACCAGGTGCTGATCGACGCCACCCGGTAGTGGATCCCTCACCGGGCGTCTGGTCGTCTCAGAGCCCTGGTATCGGCTGTGGGCGGGGGTTGAGGAGGTCGCCGTCCCAGCTCAGGTCGTCATCTTCGTGCACCTCGAAGGCCTCGAAGTGTTTGTCCGCGAGGATGCTGTCGACGAGTGTGCGTGAGCCGGCGACGATCGTTGAGTCCCAGTCTTCCTCGGAAGCGACGACCCAGGTGTGATCTTCAGACCAGATCAGCGACGTGTACGGCCCTTCCTGGCCGTGGCGGCTGCATTCCCATCCGGGGACGGTGCGCTGCGCCCACCTCGAGTCCGCAAGCTCGTCGAGGCTTGAGCTGAACAACCACATGTCCCGACCGGGCCAGGGCATCTGCATGCGTGCCTCGTCTGCTCGTTGTTGCTGATGCGGAACCACTGCACCAGGGGATGCATCACCCGGCCGTTGCGGCGCGCAACCTCAGCCCACCGCCAACGCGTGTGCTCAACCTCGACGGGATTGCCCCACTCGTCGAGCGTGCTCGGGTCAGTACGGTTCGCATCCACCGGGTGCAGCAGCCGCGCGTACGCCTCGAAGCCCGTGCCAGCGACACCGCCGACAGTCGCCCATCGACCGGCGCGCTTCACCAGCCAATTACCTCGCAGGCCTTCGGTCAGCAGGAGCACCACATCAGCATCCCACGGCGAACGCCTTTACCCATGAGCAGCAGTCTCAGAAGACCATCGGCTAGCGGACGCTGCTTTCAGCTTGATCCCGAAAGCGGGTCGGCATAGGCCGCGGCGTACCAGCTCACGCTCGAGTCCCCGGAGGTCGGCCCGATGGTGATCCAAGCGCTCGATGTCGCGACGTACAGGTCTTCGTCGTGACCACATTGGATCGAGCGTGATGCAAGCCGCTTCCCGTTCTCGGCACCGCTGACCAAGCGCTTGCTCCATACGGCCATCGACACCGTTCCGTGCCCTTGACACGCAAAGGACACACGAACGTGCGCGGGTGTCCCGCCGTCCGCGACGCCGAGAGAGAGCCGACTCGATGAATCGTTCGTGCCGGCACCACTGCCGAGTTCGCCGGGCTGTTCGGCCCATCGGTCCTGGACGCTCTCCATCCAAGCAGAGGAGGCCTTCTCGTCGCCGACAGCGTTCACGTGGCTGGAACAGGCTGCAAGCGACATCGCGGTCACGAGCGTCAGCCCGACGAGCCCGATTAGCCGACGGTGGCCTTGGGGGTCGGCAGGTGAAGTGATCATGCTGGACAGAGTCTCGTGCACATGGCTCCGTCCTGCACCCTCCCGTTCTGGCG
Organism: Curtobacterium sp. APC 4022; assembly: GCF_030407555.1. Lineage (NCBI taxonomy): Bacteria > Bacillati > Actinomycetota > Actinomycetes > Micrococcales > Microbacteriaceae > Curtobacterium > Curtobacterium sp. APC 4022. Next base: position 59,430 of record NZ_JASDDD010000003.1, on the reverse strand, counting down.
TCATCGGTGTCAGGGGTTGACGGGAGCCGCTGGAAATGGGGTAGCACCGGCCAACCTTGAAGCGTCCGCCAGCCGATCGGTCTCGCCGCCCCGCGAGGAGGGGCGGGAAACGGTCGTCCCGACGCGTCTCGCAAGCCGGTCCCCCACCGGCACACGGCTGACGCCGACAACCATGACAACTAGCCCGCATCCTCCCTGACCTGGGGATTCCCGTATGACTGTCCCGCGAATACGCCCGGTGAAGGGGCGTCGAATGCAACACCGTCCACGGAGCCGGAGACGGGTGCGGTGCTCCTCCTCTGGGACGTCAGCGCGGGCCTCAGATCGCCGCGTGCATCCCGATCGAACACGACCCTGAGCCCGGCGACCACCCCGACAACAAGCAAGCGCGCACGGCAGCCTGCTCCTGACCGCCGGCAGACGTCCACTGACTGAGGCAGCACCGATGAACGCGCTCCGGCAACGAGCTGTGTGCGAGGGAGACGGGTGATCCGCGCGGCGACAGCCTCAAAAGGACACGCTCGCTTCCACCACCCCGACCTGATAAGTTCCCGCTCACAACAAATGCGGGAGGCCGTCGATGGAGACGCAGCACGACACAGCACACCGGAGCGGCGAGCTCATCGTCACCGTGACCGACGCCGACGGCACACCCCGGGCAGGCACCGAGGTCGTCGTGGAACAGCGGCGCCACGAGTTCGGGTTCGGCAACATCGGGTTCGACTTCATCGGCCTCGCGAACGGCGAGCACGACCCCGACGACGTCGGCACCCCCGAGCTCGCCGACCTCTGGCTCGACGTCTTCAACACCGCCACCCTGCCGTTCTACTGGGGCCGCTTCGAACCCGAGCGCGGCCGCCCCGACACGGAGCGGCTGCAGCGGACGGCCGCGTGGTTCCGTGACCGCGGCGTCGCGACGAAGGGCCACCCGCTGGTCTGGCACACCGTGCAGCCGGACTGGTTGCTCGGGCTGGACACCGACGAGGTCGAGCGCCTGCAGCGGGACCGGATCCGCCGCGAGGTGCGGGACTTCACCGGCCTCGTGGACACCTGGGACGCGATCAACGAGGTCGTGATCATGCCGCACTTCGCGAACGGCGACAACGGGATCACACCCCTCGCCCTGGCCCGAGGCCGCCTGGCGATGATCCGGATGGCGGTCGACGAGGCCCGTGTCACGAACCCGTCCGTCACGCTGCTGCTCAACGACTTCGACCTGTCGGACGCGTACGAGTGCCTGATCGAAGGCGTCCTGGAAGCCGGGATCGGCATCGACGCCATCGGCCTGCAGACCCACATGCACCAGGGCTACTGGGGCGAGGACACCATGCTCGCGATGGTGGACCGCTTCGCCCGGTACGGCCGGCCGCTGCACCTGACCGAGACCTCGCTGGTGTCCGGCGACCTGATGCCCGCACACATCGTCGACCTCAACGACCACCAGGTGGACTCCTGGCCCTCGACGCCCGAGGGCGAGGCACGCCAGGCCGACGAGCTGGAACGGCACTACCGCAGCCTGGTCGGAAACCCCGCGGTCGAGGCGATCACCTACTGGGGCATCACCGACCGAGGCGCCTGGCTGAACGCGCCGATCGGCTTGGTGCGGGCGGACGGCACGCCGAAGCCGTCCTACGACGCTCTCCGTCGCCTGGTGAAGGACGAGTGGTGGACGGGGCCGACGACCGTCCGCACGGACGACTCCGGGCGCGCACGGCTGCGCGGGTTCCGGGGCGAGTACACGGTGCGCGCCGGCAGCGCGGAGTCCACGGTCACGATCGGGCGGGACGCGCCGACGGCGGTCCGGCTGACCGCGGACTGACGGCTGACGACGGACTGCCGGCGCGGGATGCCGACGGGACCGCCGTCGGACGGGAGGCGCGGGACCGGTCGGGACGCGCCTCCCGTCCGTCACGGACCCGGCTCCCCCGCGCGGCGACCCGCCGAGCGGCTGCCGCCACCGCGCTACGGTGCTCTCATGCGCGCCACCGTGCGGGACGTGGCCGCCCTCGCGAGGGTGTCCCCGAAGACCGTCTCCAACGTCGTCAACGGCGGTGTCGTCGTGCGCCCGGAGACCCGCGCCCGCGTCGAGGCGGCGGTCGTCGAACTCGGGTACGTGCCGAACCTGTCCGCCCGGGGGCTGCGGAACGGCCGGACCGGCGCGATCGCGGTGACGTTGCCGGAGCTCGCGAGCGCGTACTCGGCGGACCTCGCCCGCTGGTTCGTGGTCCTCGCGCACGACCGCGGCCTGGTCGTGCAGCTCGAACAGACCGCGACCGACCCGGAGCGGGAGCGTGACCTGGTTTCGCGGGCGCGGGCGCACCTGGTCGACGGGCTGGTCCTCAACCCGGTGTCGCTCGATGCCAGCACCCTCGCGAACACCGCCGGGCTGCCGCCGACCGTCGTGATCGGCGAGGTCGAACCGGAGCACGTCGACCAGGTGCACGTCGACAGCCGGGCGGCGGCGCGCGAGGTCACGACGATGCTGCTCGACCGCGGGCACCGACGGATCGCGATCGTCGGTGCCGAGCGGGACGACGCGGTCACCGCCACCGCACGTCTGCGGCAGCTCGGCCACGAGGACGCGCTCGCCGCACAGCTGGTCGCCGTCGACCCTGCTCTGCGGGTCCCGCTGCCGGAGTGGACGACCTCGGCCGCAGCGAGGACGTTCGGCGAGTGGCTCGACCGGAACCCGCTGCCCGACGCGGTGTTCGCGTTCACCGACTCGATCGCGTTCGGCGTGCTGCACGTCCTGGCCAGCCGGGGCGTCCGCGTGCCGGAGCAGGTGAGCGTCGTCGGGTTCGACGACGTCGACCAAGCGGCGTTCGCGGTGCCCGCGTTGACGACGGTGTCGTTCGACCGGCGGGACTTCGCGGCGGCGGCCCTCGACCTGCTCGAGCGGCGCATCGAGGACCGGGAGGCGCCGGTCCGGACCGTCGTCGTACCGCACCGGATCGTCGAGCGCGCGAGCGTCGCGGGGCGCTGACCCGCGGGCGGGGCGACCCCGGCCCGTCCTCAGCCCCGAGGTCGCATGAACTGCTGCCTCCGGGTACCCGCGACGGCAGAACGCGCGACCTCAGCTCTGAGCGGCCGGCATGTCGTGCGACCACGGCAGGAGCATCGCCGTCGTGCGCGAAGGGACGGCGCCGGCCGACCCGGCGACCCCGACGCCGCAGGCCGCGCCGACAGCGACCGGCGCCCCCGGTGAACGACCACCGACGCCGTCAGTCCCCGTCCGCCGCCCGCAAGACGGCAGCCGCCGTGCGCCGGTCGCCGAGGATCCGGAAGTGCCCGCCGAGGTCGAGCCGCACGTTCTCGGCGCCCGTCAGTTCGCTGCCGCCCGGGATCAGGGTGTCGAACACCGCGTACACCGAGGTGATCCGGGCGTTCGCGTCGAGCTCCCGAGCAAGGCCCGCCAGCACCGGGTCGGCGGCACGGAACACCCGGAGGTGCCGCACGGGTGCCAGGACGGCGTACTTCGAGCCGGCGAACGGCGTCGACACCGCCACCATCCGGTCGATGCGGCCGTGCGGGTCCAGCCGGGTCATCGCGTACTTGCCGATGAGGCCGCCCTTGCTGTGTGCCAGGACGAGCGCTCCGTGCAGGTCGTGCTCGTCGAGGTACGCCATCACTTCCTCTGCCGACAGCGGCACCGGCTTGACGTTGTGCCGGAGCACGGTGAGCACGTGCACCGGGTGGCCGCGGTCGTGCAGCACGTCCATCAGAGGGCGCATGAAGTGCCAGGTCTCGTACACGCCCGGGATCACGACGACGGGCTGGCGGTCGCCGGTCCGGTAGTCGTCGGCGGTGGTCGGTCCCAGGCTGCGGACCTGCCAGACGACGGCGTAGACCCAGTCCAGCAGCGCCCACCGTGCGCGTCGCACGAGTCCGACCCGGACGGGAGGCACGGCTCCCGTCGTCCGCGTCTCCCCGCCCCCGCCGGTGGTCGCGTCGGTCACTGCGGTACCTCGTCGCGACTGGCCTCGAGGGTCTGCACCCGGCGGAACTCCTCGATGAGCCGGGCGACGGCGACCGGCTGGCGCTCCTGCACGTGGTGGCCGCCCGGCAGTTCGACGAGTGCCCCGCGGGAGGCGGCGCCGACGACCCGCTGCCCCCAGTCGTGCTTCGCGATCGGGTCCTGTTCGCCGCGGAGGACGAGCACCGGCACGGTGAGGGCCCGGACGCGGTCGAGCATCCGGTAGTCGCGCATCGGTCGGAGCTCGCGGAGGTACTGGGCGGCGCTCCGGAGGTAGTCGGTGAGGACGACGGCGTTCATCCGGACGCCCTCGAACGTGCAGTCGACGGCGAGCGCGGTGGCGAGCCGGACCAGCGAGCGTCGGTGGTCGTCGACGACGGGGCCGATGAGCACGACGGAGGACACGACGTCGGTGTGCCGGAGGCCCGCTTCGACGGCGACCTGGGTGCCCATCGACTGGCCGACGACGACGAGGTCCCCGGCACCCCGCTCGGTGACCGCGCGGACGACGAGGTCGGCGTACTCGTGCTCCTCGAAGCGACGCCCGGAGGACGGCACCCCGCCGAAGCCGGGCAGGTCGACGGCGACGGTGCGGTGACTGCGCGAGAGCGCGGCCTGCAGTCGGCGGAACGAGCGGTGCGACATGCCGATGCCGTGCACCAGGACGACGGTGGGGGCGAACGCGTCGTGGAGGCGTCCCGCGGGCGCCACCGTCCGGAGTCGGACGCGGTGACCGTCGACCCGGACCGTCTCCACCAGCGCACGCATCACCCGAGACTATGCCGGGGCCCGATCGCCACCTGGGAGAGCAGCGCAGCGACGCGCAGCGACGCGCAGCGACGCGCAGTCCGTGATCCGCAGCGCGGGGACAGCCGGGTCTTCGACTCTTGCAAGGTCCGCGGGGTGCACTACGGCCATGACCGACACGACCCCTCCGGAACGACGACCCGACGAACGGCACGGCGAACGCCCTGACGCCTGGGCCGCTGCTCCGGCGGCAGCGCCGACCGCCACCCTCTCGCCGCCCCCACCGTCCTGGTACGGCACGCCGACCCCTGCCCCGGCCCCTGCCACTGGCCCGGGCTCCGCACCCGCGGGCCGGAGCACCCCGCACCCGCCGTGGTTCTGGCCGGTCATCGCGGCGGCGATCGGCCTGGGCGCCCTGCTGGTCGGCGGTGGCGTCGGCTTCGCGGTCGGGCACGCGGTCGCGAGCCACGGCGTCTCCTCGTTCACCGGCCCGGGTGGTGGCCAGTACGGCCCGCGCGGGCAGTCCGGGAGCGGGCAGTCCGGAACCGGCGGGAACGGGACCGACGGGAGCGGCAGCACGAGCAACGGCAGCACGCAGGAGCTGCCGGGCGGCGCCACCGTCAGCCCCCAGGGGAGCTGAGCCGACCGGGGTGCGGGACGCTGCCGGCGGACCCGACCCGCGCCTCCCGGCTGGATGCAGACCGGAGGTCGGCAGAGGTGGACCGCGTGGACGCCTGACCGGCGTACCCTTCTGGGTGGCCCAGACCGCACGAAACCCGGAGCTCACCATGCCGCAGGACACCCGCCCGCACGTCGTCATCGTCGGCGGTGGATTCGCCGGCATCGCCGCCATGCGTGAGCTGAAGGACGCTCCGGTACGGGTCACCCTCGTCGACCGCCACGTCTACAACATGTTCCAGCCGCTCATGTACCAGGTGGCGACCGGCGGCCTGAACGCCGGCGACGTGACGTACTTCCTCCGCAGCCTGCGCGCCCGCCAGTCGAACGCGGACTTCCGCCACGGCCTGCTCACCGGCATCCGGCACGACGAGCGGATCGCCGAGATGTCCGACGGCGAACACCTGCACTACGACTACCTGATCCTCGCCAACGGCGTGAACACCAGCTACTTCGGCACGCCCGGTGCGTACGAGTACGCGTACTCGATGTACTCCCGGTCGCAGGCGCTCCGCATCCGCGACGAACTCTTCACGCGCCTGGAGCAGGCCGCGGCGAAGCAGGGCCCGGACGAGATCCGCGTCGTCATCGTCGGCGGCGGTGCGACCGGCGTCGAGATGGCCGGCGCGCTCGCCGAACTCCGTGACCAGGCGCTGGTTGGCGCGTACCCGGAGATCGAACGCGGCAACATCTCGATCACGCTCGTGCACCGCAGCGGCGAGCTCCTCAAGCCGTTCGCTCCGCGCCTGCGCCGGTACGCGGCGAAGATCCTGCGGAAGCGCGGCGTCGTGCTGCGCCTCAACGCCGGGGTCGAAGAGGTCATGCCCGACGGTGTCCGGATCGCCGGCGGCGAGGTCATCCCGGCCTCCCAGGTGATCTGGGCGACCGGCGTCTCGGCACACAAGGAGGTCGGCAACTGGGGTCTGCCGCAGACCCACGGCGGTCGCATCCAGGTGAACGACGACCTCAGCGTCAAGGGCGTCGAGCGCGTGTTCTCGGCCGGTGACATCGCCGCGCAGGACAGCGCGCTGGCGCAGCTCGCACAGCCGGCACTGCAGGGCGGCAAGCACGCGGCCGAGCAGATCAAGCGGCTCCTGGCCGGCAAGCCGACCGAGCGGTTCAAGTACTTCGACAAGGGCACGATGGCGACGATCGGCACGAACGCCGCGGTCGCCCAGCTCCGTGGCGGGATCACCATGGTCGGGCCGGTCGCGTGGGCGGCGTGGGTGTTCGTCCACATCACCAGCCTGCTCGGCAACGGCAACCGGATGTCGACGCTGACCCACTTCTTCGTCCGCTACGTGTGGTTCATGCGGAAGCGCTCGATCCCGATCGTCGGCGACGTGCGCCCGGTCCGTCCGAACGGCGACCGCGAGCCGGAGCCCTGGCAGCTGCAGAAGGCGGAGTAGCCGCCACCGCACGACAGCCGTCACCACGTGACGGATGGGAGGCTCCCCACCGGTCCGGTGGGGAGCCTCCCGTCCGTCGTGTGGTCCATCGTTCAGCCGGGACCGGACAGCACTGAGCCGGTTCATGGACTGCCGGAGCACACTGGCCGGATGACCCGGACCGCAGCCCCGGCGCCATCCCCGACGACCGTCCACCGGACGGGGACCGCAGCCGCCAGCGCACAGTCGACCGCGCCCGCACCCCTCGCCTCCCGCGCCCTGGCCCTCGACGGCCTGCGCACCGTCGCGATCGTCATGGTGATCCTGTACCACCTGCACGTCCCGCAGTTCGAGGGCGGGTGGATCGGCGTCACCGTGTTCTTCGTGCTCTCCGGCTACCTCATCACCACGCTGCTGCTCCGCGAACGCCGGAAGACCGGCACCGTGCGACTCGGCACGTTCTGGTGGAAGCGCCTGCTGCGGCTCTACCCGGCGCTGGTCGCCCTCGTCGTCGCCGGACTGCTGCTCTGGAACTGGGTCGGCGACTACAAGGGCGCCTCGTTCTCCGCGGGCGAGGCCGCGTTCATCGCCCTCACCTACACGGGCAACCTCTACCGGTCGTTCTGGGACACCACGCAGGGCGTGTTCGCGCACACGTGGAGCCTGTCGATGGAGGAGCAGTTCTACCTGGTCTGGCCGCCGGTGCTCGTGGTCCTGCTCGCTCTCGGACGCCGTCGTCGCGCACTCGTCATCGGGCTGTCCGCGGTGATCGTCGCCGCCTCCGCCGCGACCTGGTTGAGCTACCGCGCCCCCTCCGGTGGGTCCACGCCGGACGTGTACTTCTCCCCCGTGCTCGGTGTCGTGCCGCTCGCCACCGGGTGCCTGCTCGCCCTGCTGCTCGACGACGACCGGTTCCGGGCCTTCGCCGCGGGGCTCGCCGGGCACGTCGGCACCTGGGTCGGTGCGGCGGTGGTGCTCGGGGTGCAGTTCTGGATCGGCGACGACTGGACCGAGCACGCGTGGACCTTCGGCCTGCTCATGCCGGTGACCGGGCTCTTCGCCGCGGTGCTGATCGGCGGACTCGTCTCGGTGCGGACTCCGGTGTCCCGGGCGCTGTCCTGGAGCCCGATCGCCTGGTTCGGCCGCCGGGTGTCGTACTCCGCGTACCTCTGGCACCCGCTCGTCATCGCGCTGCTCGGCACGTTCGCGATCGGCTGGTTCGGCAACGTCTGGCTCTTCGCCGCCGCTGTCGTGGTGTCGATCGGGGCGACCTACGCGGTCGAGCTGCCGGTCGAGAAGCTCCGCGCCCGCGCCCGGGAGGCCCGCCGACTGGTCGCCGAGGACCGCGCCGCCCGGAGCGCCTCCACGAGCTGACGGCCCCGGTCAGCGGCGGCGGCTGGCCTGCCGCCGGCTGTTGTGGTGTCTGGTGGTGTGGTGTCGGGTGGTGTCATGCCTGGCGTGACCGCCCGCGGGACCGGGGCCTGCGGGATCAGGCGGGACGAGCCTCCAGGACCGTCACCCGCCGGACGCTCGGCGTGACCGCGGCCGCCACGGTGGCGACGACGATGAGCAGGGCGCACCCGAGCAGGGTCGGCGTGGTGCCGACCGTGTGTGCGAGCGGGCCGACGAGGGCCTCGCCGAAGGGCACGGCGACGACCGACCCGACGGCGTCGTACGAGTAGACGCGGGCCAGGACGTCCCGTGGCACGTTCGTCTGCAGGGACTGGTCCCACGCGATCGAGAAGACCTCGATCGCGGCTCCGGCGACCGCGAACGACACGATCAACGCCGGCACGGAGGGGCGGAGCGCCAGGGTGAGGACCGGCACCGCGGCCACGACCATGAGCGCCACCCCGATGCCGAGCGCGTGTCGCGGGTGCCAGCGGAGCGCGACCACCGCGCCGACCGCGAGCCCGACCGACAGCGCGGCGACGACGAGGCCCCACGCCGCCCTGCCGAACGAGGCGTCTGCGACGACCGGCCCGAGCACCGCCGTGGCACCGACGAAGGCGGCGTTGAGCACGGCGAACTGCAGCACCACGATCCAGACCCAGCGGCGGCTGACGAACTCGCGCCAGCCCTCCCGGAGGTCCGCGACGACCGAGGTGCGCTCCGTCCGGCCGACGTCGGGGGCCCCGCGCGGCAGTCGCATCCGCCCGAACAGGACCCCGGCCACTGCGAAGCCCGCCGCGTCGACGGCGAGCCCCCACCCGGGTCCGACCACCGCGACGAGTCCGGCACCGGCCGAGGCGCCGAGGATGCTCCCGCCGTTGAGACCGAGGCGGAGCAGGGCGTTCGCCGGCCGGAGCTGCGTCTCGGGGACGGTGTCGGGCACGAGTGCTCCCGCGGCGGGCAGGCTGACGGCGGCGACCGCTCCGTTCAGGACGCTCAGCACCACGAGCGACGGGATGCTCGCCGACCCGATGATGACGAGCACTGCCACGGCGCCCTGCGTGACGGCGGCCGCGAACGACGTCCCGACCAGGACCACGTCCCGCGGCAGCCGGTCCGCGATCACCCCACCGAACAGCAGGACGGCGACGTTCGCGACCGACCGGGACGCCACGACGAGACCCAGGTCCGCCGCGGACCCGGTCAGGTCGAGCACCGCGAACGCCAGGGCGATCGGGGCGACGGCGTTGCCGAGGATGCTCGTCGTCCGCGCGGCCAGCAACCACCGGAAGGGCGCGGACCGGAGCGGACCGAACCGGTCGACCGTGGTGCTCACGAGCGGCGGAGGGGGAAGAGGGCGGCCGTGACGGACACCGGACGCGTGCCGGGTGTCCGCGGCGGGCGGGCAGCGGCGTGCAGGATCGCGGACGCCTGCCCGATGTGCTGCACCACCCGACGCCAGGTCTCCGGGTCCACCCAGAGTTCGGCGTCCGTGGTGACGCCGGGGCCGTCAGCCTGCGCGCGGGCGGTCGCGCGGAGCTCGTCGACGGTGGACATGAGGGCATCGTGGCAGCCGGGCCGAACGACCGTCAAAGGGCTCTTTGGGGGTCCGGCCGCCGGTCACGATCCGCACCCCGACCGCCCGTACGCCCGGCCCTGCGTAGGCTCGCCCAATGACCACGGACACCACGGACGTCCTCGTCGTCGGCGGCGGACCGGTCGGCCTGTTCCTCGGCGCGCTCCTCGCAGCACGCGGCACCGCGGTCCAGGTGTGGGAACGGCGGACCACCGACCCGGTCGGCTCCCGCGCCATCGGCATCCACCCGCCGTCGCTCGACGCGTTCGCCGAGGTCGGCCTGGCCGGTCCGGTGCTCGAGGAGGCCGTGCTCGTCCGCACCGGTGTCGCCCGCAGCCGCGGCCGGGTGCTCGGCGCGCTGTCGTTCGACCGGGCCTCCGACACCCACCCGTACGTGGCGACGCTCGACCAGCACCGCACCGAGACCCTGCTGCGCGAGCGGCTGGTCGCCGCCGCGCCGGATGCCCTCCGCACCGGCACCGCACTCGTCGGCCTCGACCGACACGCCGACCACGTCGACGCGACCGGCACCGACCGGGACGGCCGGACGGTCAGCGTCCGGGCCTCGTTCGTGGTCGGTGCCGACGGGGCCCGCAGCGTCGTCCGGGACCTGCTCGGCATCGGCACGACCGGCCGCGACTACCCCGACCGCTACGTGATGGGCGACTTCGCGGACCCCGAGGACGCCGATGCCCGCGCGACCGCGCTCGTCGACGTCGGACCGGCCGGGGTCGTCGAGTCCTTCCCGCTCCCGCGCGGCCGTCGCCGCTACGTCGCGCTCCTCCCGGACGACGACCCGCTCGTGGAGGGGTCCGCCCCGACCACCGCAGCGGACGCACCGGAGGCGGGACGCGCCTCCCGGCTCGCCGCGATCGTCCGCGACCGCACCGGCGTCGCACCCGACCCGGCCACCTGCTCGATGCTCAGCGCGTTCCGCGTCCGCCGGCGGACCGCCGAGCGCATCGGCGTCGGACGCGTCGTCCTGATCGGCGACGCGGCCCACGAGATCAGCCCGATCGGCGGGCAGGGCATGAACCTCGGCTGGCTGGACGCGGCGGACCTCGCGCCCCTGCTCAGTGACGCGGTGCGGACCGGCGAGGCCGGACCGTGGCCGTCCTACGCACGGCGCCGACAAGCCGCCGCCCGTCGAGCGGGTCGGCAGGCCGAGGCGAACATGGCCCTCGGTCGTGCCGTCCCGGACGCGGTCGGCGTCGGCCGGGAGGCGCTGCTCCGGTCCGTCCTGGCCCTCCCGACCTCGGGTGCGCTCGCCCGGCTCTACGCGATGGCGTGGGCGTAGTCGGCGGGCGGGCGGACGGACGGGCGGCCGGTCGAGACGGGCCCGTCTGTGCAGGACGCCGCCGAGCGCCCAGGACGCCGCAGGATTCGGCGGCGTCTCGGGCCGACCGACGTGTCTCGGCCAGACGCCGTTCCGGTCGCCTCGTCAGGCGGTGACCGCGTGCGGGTACTCGGCCGCACGACCCTGGAACGCCAGGATCGCGTCGTTGCGGACCTGCCCGTCCTCGATCTCGATCGCCCGGCGGATCGTGTCGGACTCGGCCCAGGCCGACGGCCCCGACATCACGGTGCGGAGGAACGGCATCAGCGCCTCGCTGATCTCCCACGTCGACGAGTTCCAGAGCAGTGACGGGCTGTGGTCGACGGCGTAGTAGTTCGTCGAGTCCCCGACCGTGACCATCGGTTCGGCGAAGGACGTCGAGCGTGCCCAGTCGAAGCCCATGCCCTCGTCGATCGACACGTCCACGATGAGGCTGCCGGGACGGAAGGCGTCGAGGTCCTCGGTCCGCAGGTAGGTCAGCGGTGCGTTCGGGTCCTGGAGCGTGCAGTTCACGACGATGTCGTTCTCGGCCAGGTAGGGCGCCAGCGGCACCGGGCCGTCGGGCGTCCGGACCGTGCTCGCGAAGGGCTCGTGGTCGTCGTGCTCGAACTGCAGGATGTCGACCGACGGGATCGGCGACCCGACCGCCGCGATGTCCCGGTTCGTCAGGACGCGGACGTCGTGGACCCCGTGCGCGTTCAACGCCGTGACCGCGCCACGAGCCGTGGCACCGAAGCCGATCACGACGGCGGTCAGGCGACGGCCGTAGTCCCCCGTCGAGCCGCAGAGCTGCAGTCCGTGCAGGACCGAGCAGTACCCGGCGAGCTCGTTGTTCTTGTGGAACACGTGCAGGCTGAAGCCGCCGTCCTCGCGCCAGTGGTTCATGGCCTCCCAGGCGATCAGGGTCAGGCGCTTGTCGATCGCGAGCTGCGTCAGCTCCTGGTCCTGCACGCAGTGCGGCCAGCCCCAGAGCACCTGTCCGTCGCGGAGGTCGGCGAGGTCGGCGGCGAGCGGCTTCGGCAGGAGCACCACGTCGGCGGTGGCGATGATCTCGGCGCGCGTGGCCATGCCGGCGACGAGCGGCTCGAGGTCGGCGTCGGGCACACCGAACCGGTCCCCGTACCCACGCTCCAGGACCATCTGAGCGCGCAGGTCCGGGTCGATGCGCCCGAAGTGGGCGGGGTGGATCGGCAGGCGACGTTCGTCGGCCTTCCGGGAGACGGCCAACACCCCGAGCCGGAGCGGGCGGGAGGTGGGCGTGGTTTCGGTCATGGTGCACTGTAGCGGCGCACCCGAGCAGGACTCAGGCCACGAGGGCGGCTCCGGCGAACCCGAGCTCGACGACGAGCACGAGCGACGACGCGATGACGAGCCGGAACAGCGTGCGTGTCGGCGGACCGGTGAGCACGAGCCGGACCCCGACCACCGCGAGGACGACCACCACGACGGCACCGAGGACCGCGAGCACCGCCCCGACACCACGGACCGGGTCGTCGCCACCCAGCTGCCCGACGAGCACCAGCACGGCAGCGACGACGAGCGAGCCGAACGCCACGATCCCGGACGCGTGCAGTCCGAGGCGGTGCGGGAAGCCCCGGACACCGGTGGCCGCGTCGTCGACCAGGTCCGGCAGGACGTTGGTGCAGTGGATCGCGATGCCGAACACCGCTCCGGTGACGATCGCCCACGTCGCCGGCCACCCGCCGTCGGGACCGGCGGCGACCGCGACGACCGGGAGGAGCCCGAACGCCACGACGAACGGCACCACCGAGGCGACGGACCGCTTGAGTCCGGCGTCGTAGGCCCAGCCGGCCGCGACGAGGACGACGTGGGCGACGGCGGCGACCGGGCCGAGGAACAGCGAGAGGACGACCGCGACGCCGGCGGTCACGAACGCGGCGGTCCGGACCGTGCCGACCGCGATCAGGCCACGGGCGACCGGCTTGTCACTCCGCCCCACCGCGCGGTCACGGTCGGCGTCGATCCAGTCGTTCGCGAGCCCGATCGACAGCTGACCGGCGACCACGGCGAGTGCCACGAGCAGCACGACCCAGAACGGGTGCCCGACCGCGGTGGCGATGACCGCGGCGAGGACGGTGACGGTGACGGTCGGGCCGGGGTGCGAGGACGCGAACAGCAGGCGGACCGTCGAGGTGGTCGGGGCGTCGGGCACCCGGCCAGCGTACGGGCCGGGTGGTGCCGCCGGTCACACCGTCGAGGCCGCGACCCGTCGCCGCCGCGCCCCGAGCAGCCCGGAGGCCAACGCGATCCCGGCGAGCACGACCAACCCACCCACGGGCTCGTTCCACCGCAGCGGCTCACCGAGGACGAGGACGCCGAGCGCGACCCCGACGACCGGCGTCAGGTAGGTCACCGTGGAGGCCCGGCCCGCGCCCCACGCACCGACCAGCCGGGTGTTCCACGCGTAGGCCAGCCCCGTGCCCACGGCACCGAGCGCGACCATGGCGCCCACGATCCTCCAGTCCAGCTGCACCGGACCGGTGGCGACGACGGGCGCGACCACCAGCATCAACCCGGCCGCGAGGGTGAGCTGCACCGTCGCGACGGTGGTCGGGTCGTACCCGCCGCCGACGCCGAAGCGGCGGAGCCACGCGAGGCCGATGCCGTACGAGGCGGTCATGCCGAGCAGCGCGACCTGGCCGGGGACGCTCGCCAGGACCTCCTGGTCGCCGAGGACGTCCCACGGCCCGACCAGGACGAGCACCCCGACGATGCCGAGGACGATCCCGGCCACCTGCCGACGGCTGAGCCGTTCGGTGGGGACCAGCACGGCCAACGCGAGCAGCGTCATGATCGGCGTCGTCGCGTTGTAGATGCTCGCGAGGCCCGACGGCACGGTCTGCTCCGCCCATGCCATCAGCGAGGACGGGACGGCGTTGAGGAACACCGCGACGACGAGCAGGTGCCCCCAGACCCGCTTCTCCCGCGGCCAGCGACGGCGCGTGACGAGGAGCACCACGACGAGCGTCAGCGCACCGAGCACGGTGCGGACGGTGGCGACCTGCTGGGGTGCCAGGCCGTCGAGCCCGATCTTCGCGAAGAAGAAGCTCGATCCCCAGGTCAGGGCGACGAGCACGTAGAGGAGGGCGTTCATGTGGCCTAGTCTCGGCACACCACGCACATGCGGCAAACGCATGGACCTCATGCCGACATGAAGGACACGCATGACCGTCTCGCTCCCCCAGCTCCGCGCCTTCGTCGCGACCGTCGACGCCGGCTCGTTCACCACGGCGGCCGTCGCCCTCGGGGTCGGCCAGTCCGCCGTCTCGCACGCCGTCGCCGGACTCGAGCGCGAGGTCGGCGGCCCCGTCGTCCGCCGTGGCTCCGCGACCGTCCCGACCCCGCTGGGCGAGCGGCTGCTGGCCCACGCCCGCAGCGTGCTCGCCTCCGTCGACGCCCTGGAGGCCGTGGTCCGGCCCGCCACGGCCCGCGGCACCGTGCGCCTCGCCGCCGTCCCGACCGTCTGCCAAGGGCTGCTCCCGCGCCTCCGGGAACTCTGGGCGGTGACGCTGCCCGACGTCGACGTGCAGGTCTACGAGGGCGACGACGACGAGATGCCGGAGTGGCTCGAAGCCGGGACGGTCGACGCCGCGGTGCTCGTCGACCCGGTCACCGTGCCGGACGGCGGGGTCGTCGTGGCGACCGACGAGATGGCCGCCGTGGTGCGACGCGACCACCCGCTCGCCGCTGCCGAGGCGTTGACGCTCGACGACCTGCACGACGACGGCCTGGTCGCCGGCGGCGGGGGCTGCGAGCACCAGATCCAGCGGATGCACGAGCTCGCGGGGCAGCCCTTCCGGTACGCCCATCGAGTGCGGGAGATGAGCACGATGTTCGGGATGATCGAGCGCGGCGAGGGGGTGTCGATCGTGCCGACCCTCGGCCGCGTGATGCTGCCCGCGGGGCTCGTGATGCTGCCGGTGGCGCCGCGGTACGAGCGGACCCTGGTGCTGTCGGGGCCGTCGTCGCGGCCGTGGCACCCGTTGGCGCGGGCGCTGGTCGACGCGGTGTGAGGCCCGGACGGCGCGCGGCGGTGTGCGCGGTGTGCGCTCGCCGAGCGTGCGCGGGCAGGATGGGGTGATGTCGGAGACCTACGTCAAGACCTTCACCAGCCCGGACGAGGCCGCTGCCGAGGCGGCCGGACTGGAGTGGCTCGCCGAGGCCGAGGACGCCGGCGGTACCCGCACAGCCCGGGTCATGGCACGCCCACGTCCGACGGTGCTCGAGCTCGAGTTCATCTCCGACGCCGCACCCTCGGCGGCCCAGGCGGAGCGCTTCGGTCGTTCGCTCGCCCACACCCACGCTGCCGGGGCGTCGCACTGGGGAGCGCCGTCGCCCGGGTTCCCCGCGAACGGGCCGCTGCGGATGGGGCGCTCGCGGACGCCGTTCGTGCCCGCCGCCGAGGCACCCGACAGCTGGGGCGAGTTCTTCGCCGAGTACCGGATCCGCGACTACGTGCAGCGCATCGTCGACGCGGGCGGCTACGACGGGGCAGAAGCGGCCGTGTTCGAGCGCGTCTGCGACCGGCTGGAGGACGGCACGCTCGGGTCCCCGCAGCCCGCACTGGTCGGTGACGGCCCAGCCCGACTGCACGGGGACCTCTGGGCCGGCAACGTGCTGTGGCCGCGGGACCGGTCCGAGCCGACCGGAGCGGTGCTCATCGACGCGAACCCGCACGGTGGGCACGCCGAGACGGACCTGGCGCTGCTCGCACTGTTCGGGCTGCCCCGCCTCGAGACCGTCCTGGCCGCGTACGACGCCGAGTCGCGCCTGGCGGCCGGGTGGCAGGAGCGCGTCGAGCTGCACCAGCTGGCACCGCTGCTGTTGCACGTGCTGCTGTTCGGCGGCTCGTACACGGACGCGGCCCTCCGCGCAGCCCGCCGCTACGCCTGACCCCTCCCGACCCGGCGCGGAAGTGGGACTGTCGCCGGAGCCACGGGGACCGCTAGCTTGCGGGCATCGGCCGAGGGGAAACGATGCGGGGACAGACCACAGCACGCACGAGGGCACGCACGAGGACGACCGTCGCGGCGGTGACGGTTGCGGCAGCGCTCGCACTCACCGGCTGCACGGGCAACGACGACGTGCCGACGAAGCCCCACCGGACGAGCGCAGCGGCGGAACACACCGACGTGTCCGAGTACCTGACGGTGCTGCACCGCACGTTCGCGGCGTCGGACGCCCTGCCGGACGGCTCCACCGCATCCGACGACACCGTCGTGCCGAACAGCCAGCGACGCGTCGGCACCGTCGACGGGACGACCTACTGGGTGGCGGTCGGCCAGGAGGGCGGGGCCTGTCTGATCGCCGCCGACGGCCCGGACAGCGTCGGGAACTGGACCGTGTGCGGCGGGAACGCGGCCGACGGCTCCTTCGTCGGGCGGGCCTCCGTCGTTGTCAGCATGCTCGACGAACAGGGACACCAGACGTCCCTCGTCAGCGACGGCTTCACCGACACCGGCAGCGAGGCCCTGCACCAGATCGCGCCGAACGTCTGGACCTCCTGACCGGTCCGCGAGGGGTCAGGGGGAGCGCCTAGCCTGGGCCGATGACGGTCGAGCAGGCGGGTACCCCGGTCCTCGCGTTCTTCGACGTGGACAACACCCTGATCCACGGCGCGAGCGCGTTCCACCTGGTGCGCGGACTCCGTGCCGCCGGGCTCATCACCACGCGGGACATCCTCAGTGCAGGGTGGAAGCACGCCCGGTTCAAGGTGCGGGGCGAGAACGACCGGCACCTGGCCTCCGCCCAGACCCGCGGGCTCGAGGTCATCACCGGCATCACCGTCGCCGACATGGCGAAGCTCTCCGACGACGTCTACGTCCGCCACACCGCCGCGACCGTGTGGCCGGAGACCGCCGCCCTGGCGCAGGAGCACCTGGCGAAGGGCCACCAGGTGTGGCTCGTCACCGCGACGCCGACCTTCCTGGCCGAGGTGATCGCCCGCAGCCTCGGCCTCACCGGCGCGCTCGGCAGCGTCTTCGAGACCAGCGACGGCGCCTACACGGGCCGGCTCGAGGGCGCGTTCCTGCACGGCGAGCACAAGGCCGTGGCCGCGCGCCGGCTGCTCAGCGAGACCGGTGCCGACCCGGCCGTGTGCTGGGCGTACTCCGACTCACGCCACGACATCCCGCTGCTCTCGCTCGTCGGGAACCCGGTGGTGGTGAACCCGGACCAGGGACTCGCGGCGCACGCACGTGCGGCGGGCTGGCCCTCGATGCGGATGCAGCGTTCGAGCCTCCGGGAGGCCCGTCGTCGGGTCCGACAGGACGCCGCGACCGCGGGCGGCACGCCCACCGCCTGATCGCCGGTCTTAGGCGCTCCACAGCAGACCCATCGGCCGGGTCGACCCCCGACCGCGATGCTCGCTGCCATGACCACCTACCCGGTACCCGTGACCGATCGTCGCGACCGCGCGCGCAGTGACGCGCCGGTCCGGCGTCGCCCGCCCCTCGCTCGTCTGTTCCTCGGCGAGCGCGAGGACGCCCGCTGGCTCCGGCCGGCGTTCTGGGCGCTCCTCGCCCTGACCGCCGTGCTGTACCTCTGGGACCTCAGCGTCTCCGGCTACGCCAACAGCTTCTACGCCGCCGCGGTGCAGGCCGGCACGAAGTCGTGGACGGCGTTCTTCTTCGGCTCGCTCGACTCGTCGAACTTCATCACGGTCGACAAGCCCCCGGCGTCGCTGTGGGTGATGGTGCTGTCCGCGCGGCTGTTCGGCTTCTCGAGCACCAGCCTGCTGCTCCCCCAGGCGCTGATGGCCGTCGGGACCGTCGCGCTGGTCTGGGGCACGGTCCGCCGGACCCTGGCGCGGCTGGGATCGACCACGGCGGGGGTCGGCGCACTGCTCGCGGGCCTCGTCGTCGCGGCGACCCCGGCGGCGGCGCTGATGTTCCGCTTCGACAACCCGGACGCCCTGCTCGTGTTCCTCATGACCGCCGGGGCGTACGCGACCGTGCGTGCCCTGCCGCGGGGCAGCTGGCGGTGGCTCGCCCTGGCCGGGGTCGCGCTCGGGTTCGCGTTCCTGACGAAGATGCTGCAGGGGCTGCTCGTCCTGCCGGCGTTCGGCCTGGTCTACCTGGTCGCTGCCCGGACCTCGTGGCCGCGACGCATCGTCGGGCTGCTCATCGCCGCGGTCTCGCTCGTCGTCGCGGCCGGCTGGTGGGTCCTCGCCGTCGCACTGTGGCCGGCGGACGCCCGCCCGTACATCGGCGGGTCGACGAACGACACGGTGCTCGACCTGGTCTTCGGGTACAACGGGCTCGGCCGGATCTTCGGCGGCTCGGGCAACGGCGGAGGCGGCGGCGCGACCGGCGGCACCGCGGGGTCGTCCTTCGGCGGCGCGACCGGACTCGACCGGCTGTTCTCGTCCGAGATGGGCCTCGAGATCTCGTGGCTCCTGCCGGCCGCCCTCATCGCCCTCGTGCTCGGCCTGGTCGTCGTCGGCCAGCGCCACCTCGCCGACCCGGCCCGCGCCGGACTCGTCCTCTGGGGCGGCTGGCTGCTCGTCACCGGGCTGGTCTTCTCGTACATGTCCGGCACGATCCACCCGTACTACACGGTCGCGCTCACCCCGGCGATCGCCGGACTGGTCGGGACCGGTGGTGCCCTGCTCTGGCACGCCCGACACCGCACGACCGGGCGCCTGGGCCTCGCCGCGATGACCGGTGCGACCGCCGCCTGGAGCTGGTGCCTGCTCAACGAGAACCCGGACTGGCTGCCCTGGCTGCGGTGGCTGGTGCTCGCCGGCGGCCTGCTCTCGGCCGCGCTCATCGTGATCGGCAGCGTCCCGCAGCTGCGTCGCCTCGTCGCCGTCGGTGTCCTCGTCGGTACGCTCTGCGGCCTCACCGGCACCACCGCCTACGCGGTCGTCACCACCACGGTCGGGCACTCCGGTTCGATCCCGAGCGTCGGTCCGTCCGGCACCTCGGGTGGCATGGGCGGCATGCCGGGAGGCACGAACGGCCCCGGCGGATCGGCCGCCGGCACCGGGGACGACAGCTCCGACAGCGGCGACTCCGGCACACAGGGCGGTCCCGGCGGGACACCGCCGTCCGGCGCCGACGGCGGCCAGCCGCCGGCGATGCCGGGTGGGACCACGGGAGACGGGACCACCGGGGACGGGACCAACGCGTCGGGGTCGGGGACGAGCCTCCCGTCCGACAGCAGCGACGGCGGCTCCCGGACCGGTGGCGGCATGGGCGGCGGCGCCTCGACGTCCTCGGCGCTCGAGGAGCTGCTCCGATCGACCGACACCACCTGGTCCGCCGCGGTCGGCGGCTCGCAGTCCGCCGCACAGCTCGAACTCGACACCGACACCGCCGTGATGGCGATCGGCGGCTGGTCGAGCGACCCCACCCCGACCCTGGCGGAGTTCCAGGCGGACGTGGCGGCGGGCAGGATCGGCTACTACATCGCCTCGGGAACCGGCGGCGGCATGGGCGGCGGTTCGTCCACCGCGAGCGCCATCGCGGAGTGGGTCGCGGCGAACTACGACGCGACGACGGTCGGCGGGCAGACCGTCTACGACCTCGGCGCGGCGGGGTAGGCGCACGTGCACGACGACCAGGACGCGGACGGCACCGTGGGTAGGCTCGCCCCCGTGGCAGGCACCCCGCTCACACGGACCGACGGCACACCCGTCCGTGTCCTCGTCGTCGACGACGAACACGCCCTGGCCGAGGCGGTCGGGCTGGCGTTCGCCGCCGACGGGTGGGCCGTGCAGACCGTCCACCGCGGACGGGACGTGCTCTTCGCCGCCCGCGCGGGCCAGCCCGACGTGATCGTCCTCGACGTGATGCTGCCGGACATCGACGGCTTCACCGTGCTCGACCGGCTCCGGGACGCCCGCGACGACGTCCGGGTGCTGTTCCTCACCGCCCGGGACGCCGCCGAGGACCGGCTCGCGGGACTCACACGGGGCGGCGACGACTACCTGACGAAACCGTTCGGCATCGACGAACTCGTCGCCCGGGCTCGGATCCTCGCCCGGACCTCGGCCCGGGTCGCGGCGACCGCGGCGGCGGACACCGCGGTCGTGGTCGGGGACCTCCGGCTCGACGAGGAGACCCGCACCGTCAGCCGCGGCGACGACCCGATCGACCTCACCCCCACCGAGTACGAACTGCTGCGGCACCTGGCCCGGAACGCCAACCGGGTGCTGTCGCGCGAACACCTGCTGGCACACGTGTGGGGCATGGACTTCGGGTCGTCGTCGAACCTCGTGGACATGTACGTGTCGTACCTCCGGAAGAAGGTCGACGCCGGACGCGAGCCGCTGATCCACACCGTCCGCGGAGCCGGGTACGTGCTCCGGCCGTCCCCGTGAGCGGTCGGAGCGGGCGGGCGCCGTCGCTGCGGTGGCGGATCGTCGCCGCCGTCGCCCTGTTGCTCGTCGCGACCAACGTCGTCGTCGGGGCGGTGACCGTCGTCGCGTACCGGGGGTACCTGGTCGGACGGCTCGACGCCGAGCTCGCGACGGCTGCGAGCCGGGTGGTCGGTGGGCCGCCCGGTGGGATGCCGAGCGGGTTCCCGACCGGTTCGCCGTCCGGGTCGTCGTCGGGATCGTCGTCGTCTGGGTCCTCGTCTTCGTCGGGCTCGTCGTCCGCTGCGCCCGATCCCGACAACACGTTCATCGGCGCTCCCGGGCAGTCCGCGGGCACGGTGATCGCGATCTACCGGGACGGCGACGTGGTCCTCGGTGGCTACACCGACGCGCGAGGACGCCAGCACACCCTGACCACGGCGCAGCAGCGGACCCTCGCCGCGTTGGACCCAACCGGGCAGCCGGTCACGACGGGTCTCGGCACCCTCGGGGCCTTCCGCGCGCAGGCCGTCGGCTCGGACGGGGACGTCTTCGTCACGGCGCTGCCGCTCGATGACCTCGACGCGTCGATCGGTCGTCTGCTGCTCGTCATCGCGGCGGTCACCCTCGTCGGACTGCTCGTCGCCTGCTGGGCCGGCGCACTGCTCGTCCGCCGGTCCCTGCGGCCGCTCGAGCACGTCGCCGCGGTGGCGTCGAGCGTCACCACCCTCGACCTCGACCGGGGCGAACCAGACATCCCCGCCCGGGTCGCGGACGCCGACCTCGCCGCCAGTCGCGAGGTCGGCCAGGTCGGCGCCGCACTCAACCGGCTGCTCGGCCACGTCGCCCGTGCCCTGACCGTCCGCCGTGACGCCGAGGCCGGCATGCGGACCTTCGTCGCCGACGCCTCCCACGAGCTCCGCACCCCGATCGCCACCGTCCGCGCCTACGCCGAGCTGACCGGGCGCACCGACGACCCAGCCGAGGTCCGGCGGAACGTCGACCGGATCGGCACCGAAGCCCGCCGGATGGGCGACCTGGTCGAGGAGCTCCTGCTGCTGGCCCGGCTCGACGCCGCTGCGGTCGCGGCAGGCCCGACCGCTGCCGGCTCGACCACGTCCAGGACCACCCAACCGGTGGACCTGACGTCGATCGTCGTCGAGGCGACGATGGACGCCCGCACCACCGCCCCCGGCCACCGCTGGACGCTGCAGGTCGACGACGACCCCATCGTGGTCGACGGTGACGCCGGAGCCCTCCGTC
>NZ_JASDDD010000003.1:0-37745 GCF_030407555.1 Curtobacterium sp. APC 4022 | reverse complement strand
TTCGACCGGTTCACCCGCGGGGCGGCCTCACGCTCTCGGGAGCACGGCACGAGCGGGCTGGGCCTGGCGATCGTCCGCGCCGTGGTGGAGGCCGAGGGCGGCACGGTCCGCGTCGTCTCGGACCAGGCGCGGACCGCCTTCACGGTCACCCTGCCCCTCCGCTGAGGCGCCATCCACCCCTTCTTACCCGCACCACAGCGCCCTGCTCCGACCCCCACTGTCCCGCTGCCGAGCATGATCCGCATGACGGAGACGAACCCCACCCTCGACATCGACATCGTCGTCCCGTGCCACGACGAGCAGGACACCCTCGCCGCGCACGTCCGACGGCTGCACGCCTTCTGCACGACGTCACTGCACCACTCGTGGCGCATCACGATCGCCGACAACGCCTCGACCGACGACACCGCACGCATCGCCGACGACCTGGCCGCGATGCTGCCCGGGGTCCACGCCGTGCACCTGCCGCTGAAGGGCCGCGGCCGCGCGCTGAAGGCCGTGTGGGGAGCGTCGCCGGCCCGCGTGCTCGTGTACGTCGACGAGGACCTGTCCACCGATCTCGCCGCGCTCGAGCCCCTGGTCGCCCCGCTGCTGTCCGGCCACTCGGACCTGGCGATCGGGACCCGGCTGGCCGGCACCTCCCGCGTGGTCCGGGGCAGCAAGCGCGAGTTCATCTCCCGCTCGTACAACGCGCTGCTCCGGACGACGATGGGTGTGGCCTTCTCGGACGCGCAGTGCGGGTTCAAGGCCGTCACCGCCGAGGCCGCCCACCACCTGCTGCCGCTCTGCGAGGACGACGCGTGGTTCTTCGACACCGAGATGCTCGTCCTGGCCGAGCACGCCGGCCTGCGCATCCACGAGGTCCCGGTCGACTGGGTGGACGACGTCAACTCGTCTGTGCACATCGCCTCGACCGCGACCGAGGACCTCCGGGGCATGTGGCGGGTCTCGCGTGGTCTGGCCTCGGGACGGGTGCCGATCGCGCCGGTGTACGAGGCGATCGGCCGCCGCCCCTTCACCCCGGCGCACGTCGGGCTCGGTGGCCAGATGCTCCGGTTCGGTGCCGTGGGTGTGCTGTCGACGGTCGCGTTCGCCGTGCTGTACGCCCTGTTCCGTCCGGCGATCGGCGCGCAGTCCGCGGACTTCCTCGCGCTGCTGCTCACCGCGGTCGGCAACACGGCGCTGAACCGCCGGTTCACCTTCGGGGTGCGCGGCCGAGCCGGTTCGGGACGGCACCAGGTCCAGGGGCTCGTGGTGTTCGCGATTGCCTGGGCGATGACCTCCGGCTCACTCGTGGTACTGCACGCCGTCGCCCCGGGCTCGACGCACACGGCGGAGATCGCGGTGCTGACCGGCGCGAACCTCGTCGCCACGGTCGTTCGGTTCGTCCTGTTCAAGGCGTGGGTGTTCCGGTCTGGTCGTCGTCACCCGGTCCGGACCGGCACGACGCCCGCGACCGAGGCGGGCACCGCCTCCGAACCGACCCCGGTCACGATCCCGGGACGGGCGGTCCGCTGACGGTCACGCCGGCACTGCGGACGGGAGGCACGCCCCGCGCACCGCGGGTCGCCGCACGTCCGGCGCCGGCCCGGCCTGGTCTCGCCTGGCCTGGCTCAGCCCGACCAGACCCGCGTCCGCGCGGACCGGCGACGGTCAGCTCAGCCCGGTGACCGTCAACTCCGCGATCCGCTCCCGCCCGCGCGCCCCCGCGCTGGCGAACGGCGCACCGCGGACGACCTGCGTGTGCACGACGTCGACGGCGTTGCAAACCGGGTCGCGGAACGGTGGCAGCCACTGCTGCTCCCGGTGGTTCCGCGTGGTCGCCGGCGCCAGGCCGGGATGGGTCTCGTGCCGGGTCATGATGCCGCTCCGGCTCGCGGTGTCCGTCGTGCGTCCATGACGCCTCCCTGGTCCTCGCGGCACTGCTCCCTGGTGCGGTGCCGCTCGTCCCTCGACGCTACGTCCGGATCCGTCCCCCGACCAGGGGGTACCGGTCATCCGCGGATCACGTACACGGAGTACCGCGCACGCCGGATGGGCGCACCGTCGTGCGGCCGGACGAATGGACTGGCGGACGATTGCCGGTCCCGGGAGGCCGATCACGGGCCTCCCGGGACCGAGCCAGCGTCAGACGCCGGTGGCCTCGTAGTGCCGCGCGCCGCCGGACACCCCGGCGAACCGGAACGGTGCCGACGTGACGCGGGGACGGTCGACGTCCTCGCTGGTGGCCGCGCCGGCGGCGTGCAGTTCGCGGTACGCCTCGACCGATAGCGGCACGCGCGCGGCGAGCAGCTCGTGCACCCGGCCGGTGCGGCGGTGCTGCTGGTACTCGGGGCGGACGACGCCCGTCATGAGCTCGCCGACGCTGCCCGAGCCGTAGCTGAACATGCCGATGCGGGCGCCGGCCAGGTCGTCGTCCAGGTCGAGCAGCGCACCGAGGGCGATCCAGAGCGACGCCGTGTAGGTGTTGCCCGTCTGCCGGTTGTAGGTGAAGCCGATCGCGAGTTCGGTCTCCTCGAACGGCACGTCCACGTGCTGGGCGAGCTTCCGGTGCGCCTTGATCGCCATCTTCGTGAACGGCTGGTGGTGGACGAAGCGGTCGATCGTGTCGATGCCGGGGCCGCCGCGTGCTGCGAGGTCGTCCCAGGCGCCGAGGAACGAGTCGACGTAGGCGGTGACCGACAGCCGGCCGTCGACGAGGGCGGTGGAGCGGTCGTTCGGCCGCCAGAAGTCGTCGACGTCGGCGGTGAACAGGCCGGACCGGGGCTCGAGCTCGATCAGGTCGGGGTCGGCGGCGATGAGCATCGCGACCGCACCGGCACCCTGGGTCGGCTCGGCAGCGGTCTCGACGTCGTAGCGGGCGACGTCGGCGGCGATGACGAGCACGCGTTCGCTCGGGTCGCGGGCGATGATGCCGAGGGCCATCTGCACCGCAGCGGTCCCGCCGTAGCAGGCCTGCTTCAGCTCGACGACGCGGACGTTGCGCGGCAGGCCGAGCAGCCCGTGCACGTACACGCCGGCGGCCTTCGACTGGTCGACACCGGACTCGGTGGCGAACAGCACCGTGCGGATGCCGTCGACGCCGTGGCGGTCGAGCACCTGCTTCGCGGCGGCGGCGCCCATCGTGACGATGTCCTCGTCGGGAGCGGGGACACTGAAGGCGTCCTGGCCGATGCCGACGTGGTACTTCGCCGGGTCGACGCCGTTGGCGGCGGCGAGGTCGTCGAGGTCGAGCACGTGGTGCCCCGTCGCGATGGCGAGGTCGTGGATGCCCAGTGCGAGTGGGTGCGGGGCGGTCATGCCGGGGTTCCTTCGGGTCGGTGGCCGCGGCGTTCCATCGCGACGTGGGCTGCCATCAGCTCGCCCGGGTTCGTCTGGGCGGCGAGCAGCGAGAGTTCCCCGCACAGCACGGTGGCGGCGCAGAGTGCGGCCAGGCGGCGGGCGTTGGCACCGGGCTCGCGGTCCTCCCGGCAGCCGAGGCGCACCAGGGCGTCCTCGACGACGGGCAGGTCGTTGCCCTTGCCGTTGCCGACGGTGCCGACGATCAGGTGCGGCAGCGAGCACGAGAAGTACAGGTCGTCGCCGCGGGCCTGCGCGAGCGTGATGCCCTGGGAGCCCTCGACGATGTTCGCGGCGTCCTGCCCGGTGGCCAGGTAGAAGCCGAGCAGCATGTTGGCGTAGTGCGCGTTCGCCGAGCGCAGCGCTCCGGCGATCGTCGACCCGACCAGGTTCTTCGCCGTGTTGAGTTCGACGATCCGCTCGGTGGAGGACCGCAGGCGCTTCTCGACGACCTCACCCGGGATCACGATCTCGGCGATGGTGTTCCGCCCGCGCCCGCGGATGCCGTTCACCGCGGTGGCCTTCTTGTCGGAGCAGAAGTTGCCGGAGATCGACACGTAGCGGAGCTCGGGCTCCCAGGCCAGGATCGCCGGCAGCAGGGTGTCCGCCGCCTGGGTCACCATGTTGTGGCCGGAGGCGTCGCCCGTGGTGAACGCGAAGCGCAGGAACAGCAGGTCCCCGACGATCTCCGGGTGCACCTCGATGAGCTTCGCGAACCGGCTCTGCCCGGCGACGATCGTCTCGAGTTCGCTCTGGCGGGCCAGGATCCGGCCGGCGGAGATGTGGGCGGCGGCCGCGCTGGTGGCACGGACCACGACGGAGCGGGTCATCCGCTCGTCGACGACGGTCGAGACGATGCCGCCCTCGATCATCCGCGAGATCCGCGCGCCACGGCCGACGGAGGGCCAGAGCGGCGACTCGTAGGTGGCGAGGGGCACCTCGTGCTCGCCCTCGACGGCGTTGCCGCTGACGCGGATCGGTCCGACCCACTTGGTGGGGATCGGGGTCTGCAGCTCGCTCATCGCGTGCTCCCTTCCTCGGGTTGCACCGCGACGCTGAGGTGCCTGATGTCGTGCGCCTCCCAGGCGCGGAAGATCTCGGCGGCGTCGCTGTCCGCGGGGACGAGCGCGATGCCGCAGTCGCCGCCGCCGGCGCCGGAGGGCTTCGCGGCCCCACCGGCTGCTTCGACGACGTCGCACAGGGTGGCGAGCCCCGGGGTCTCGATCTGCGAGCCGACGGACGTGCCGAGGCCCTGGAGCAGACCGCGGGCACGACGGAGGGCGGCGAGCGTGCGCTCGGCGTCGCCGGTGCGGAGGCCCTCGGTCAGGTCGTCGACGCAGGCCCGGCTGGCGTCGAGGAACGCCGCGTAGTCACCGTCACGGTGTCGGCGGACGACGCCGACGAGCTTGGTGGTGGACGCCGGCGAACCGGTCCACCCGACCAGGAGGCGGAGGTCCGCCGGTGCGGGCAGGTGTTCCACGTCGAACCCGGCCCAGGCCTGCTCGTCGTCGAGGATCGCGGAGACCGAGCGCTCGTCGAGCAGGCCGGCCAGGGCCTCCCGGTCGGGCGCGCTGTACCGGAGCCAGCCGCCGAACGTGCTGGCCGCCAGGTCGCCGCCGGACGCACGCGGGGCGACCCGGATCGTGGCGAGCAGCGCCACCATGAAGCGTCGGCGTTGCGAGAGGCCGAGCCCGTAGAAGCGGTCGAGGGCACCGACGGTCGCGACGGTCACCGCGGCCGAGGACCCCAGGCCGAACTTCCGGCCGCTGGCGTCGTCGAGCTGGCTCTCGATGCGCAGGTCGTGGAAGCGCGGTGCGATGCCGAGCTCAGCGCGGAGCTTCTCGACCAGGTCGATCGTCGCCATCACGTAGTCGTAGGGGTGGTGCTCGCGGTCGAGTGCCAGGCCGTCCTCGGCACGGGTCCAGGTCAGCGGGAGGTTGCCGTACTCCTCCGAGTGCACGCTGCCGGCGCCGTGCCCCTCGGTCACCCGGGCGGTGATGGCCCGGTCGAGGGCGATGAGCACCGACGGCTGTCCGGGCTCGACGACGGCGTACTCGCCGGCCACGAACAGCTTGCCGTGGGCTCGGAACTCGATCATCTGGTGCGCTCCTCTGCCTCGGGGTTCTCCCCCGTGCCTTCGGAGCGGAGCAGGCGGGCGGCGGGCCCGGTGCCGGACTCGATGACCGCGCCGTACCCGTCGAGCGCGGTCGCCACCCGGGCCCGGTCCGCCGGGCGGCAGAGCACGACGACGTTCGGGCCGGCGTCCGCCGTGCCGTACGCCTCGAGTCCGTCGGCCCGCATCGCGGCGACGGCGTCGAACACGGCGACGCTGCGGCTGTTCAGGTAGCGGATGGGCGGGAAGGCGCCCTCGATCGTGGCGTGCATGCGGAGCGCGTTGCTCTCGGTGAGCTCGCCGATCCGAGTGAAGTCGCCCGCGGCGCACGCGGCGAGCATGTCGTCCACGGTGACGGTGGTCGAGGTGACCCACGCCGGGTAGAACGGCGACGTCGCGATGGTGCGACGCATCGCCTCGCGCGAGCCGATCTCCTTCGGGCCGTCGTTGATCGTGACGACCACCATGGCCATCGGCGGCGCGGGGACGGTCTCGGCGAACGAGGCCTGGTCGTCGCCGGCGTGCCAGACGGACACCCCGCCGGGGATCGACCGCGTGGCCGAACCGGAACCGCGACGGGCGAGTCGGGAGAGGTCCCGCGCCGACAGGTCGAGCCCGTACGCGTCGGCGGCGGCGACCGCGAGGGCGGCGAAGCCCGACGCGCTCGAGGCCAGGCCGGCGCCGGTGGGCACGGTGTTCTCCGAGACGACGGCGGCACGGGCGTCCGAGCCGGCGAGCTGGCGGACCAGGTCGAGGAAGCGTTCGACCCGCACCAGGGCACCGTCGTCGACGACGCGGCCGTTGAGCGTGAAGGCGTCTTGCTCACCCTGGTCGAGCAGGGTGACCGAGGTCGTGGTGGGGAAGACGTCGAGGCCCATCGAGACGCTGCCGGTGGCGGGCAGCGCGAGGTCGGCGTCCGCCTTGCCCCAGTACTTCACGAGCGCGATGTTGGGGTGCGCGACGGCGGTGGAGGTCATCAGGCGCGGGCTCCGATCGAGGTGGTCCAGGTGGCGGTCGCCCCGGCGGTGCGCAGTGCGGTCGCGATGCGGGCGGCGTGTTCGTCGTCGGCGGCGAGGGCCAGGACGCATCCGCCGCGGCCGCCGCCGGTGAGCTTCGCGCCGAGGGCGTCCGCGCTGCGTGCGGCACCGACGAGCCGGTCGAGGTCCGCACTCGACACGTCGAGGGTGGTGAGCAGTTCGTGCGCGGCGTCCATGGTGACACCGAGGCCCTGGGCATCGCCGTCCACGAGTGTCCCCCGCGCGGCCCGGGCGAGTCCACCGATGCGCTCGACGACGGCGTCGACCATCTCGGGGGCGCGGTCGTGGCGTTCGCGGACGGCGGCGACGGCTTCGCGGGTGTGGCCCGGCACGCCGGTGTCGGCGACGACGAAGACGAAGCGGCCGGTGACCTGCACGGGCTCGATGACCCCGGCGGCGAACCAGACGGGCTCGGAGGCGACGACCCCGCGGGCGTCGAGTCCGGAGGGGCGGCCGTGCGCGACGCGCTCGCACTGCTGGATGAGTTCGTGGTGGGTGTCGGTGTCGAGCGCGACGCCGAACACGTCGGCGACGGCGGCGGTCACGGCAGCGGCGACGGCGGCGCTCGAGCCCATGCCGCGGGCGGTGGGCACCTGGCTGTCGACCAGGACGTGCAGCGGCGTGGCCTCGGCCGCCGGGTGGCCGGTCTGCGCCAGGTGGCGGAGCGTGGCCGTGACGGCGGTGACTGTGGGCAGGACCGCGGCGGGCGCGTTGCCGAGCGGCCCGGTGTGGACCGTGGACTCCAGCGTCGGCTCGGCGCCGGCCGACAGCGGGGTCGCGGTGGCGGTCACACGGACGTCGGTCACCGGCAGGACGAGGGCGGGTGCGCCGTAGACCACGGCGTGTTCGCCGATGAGGATCGTCTTGCCGTGGGACGCCGAGGAGCCGACTCGCGGGATCGCTGTGGTCGTCGTCGGTGCGGAGGCTGGGTGGTTGCTGGTCATCGTCGGTCCGGCCAGCCTAACCGGCTCCGACGACACCCGTCCCGACGTGCGCTGATGGCACACCCCACGGCACTCGCTGTGCAGCCGAATCCCGGGCAGCCGGAGCCTGGGCATCCGGTGAACTGAGTTGTGCGCAACCCGGTCGCGTGCAACAGTGGTGGACATGCCCGTGACCGACGAGATGGTGTGCTTCTCCCTCTACGCAGCGACCCGGGCGACGACCCAGGCGTACCGCACCCTGCTCGAACCCTGGGGCCTCACCTACCCGCAGTACCTGGTCCTCGTGACCCTGTGGGTGGAGGGCGACCAGACCGTCTCGAGCCTCGGCGAACACCTGCAGCTCGACTCCGGCACGCTCTCGCCGCTGCTCAAGCGCATGGAGCAGGCCGACCTGGTCCGCCGCGAACGCCGCAGCACCGACGAGCGCGTCGTCACCGTCACGACCGGCGGCCGCGGGCTCGCACTCCGCACCGAACTCGCCCACGTCCCGGCACGCATCGCCGCCGGCACCGGGCTCACCGACGAGCAGTCGGCCCTCGAACTCATCGCGACCCTGCAGCACCTCACCGAGGCGATGCACCGAGCGGCGGCCGCTCCCCTCACTTCGGGCTGAGCGACACCGCTCGCCCCGATCGGCCCGAGTCCTGTCGCCCAGCGCGGAACTCGGCGCCGTACGCCACACAGACCCCACGAAGGAAGGAACCCCACATGGACGTCCTCTACACCGCAGAAGCCCTGTCCACCGGCGAAGGCCGCAACGGCAAGGTCCAGACCAGCGACGGCACGTTCGAGCTGGACATGGCCATCCCCAAGGAGATGGGCGGCTCCGGCGCCGGCGCGAACCCCGAGCAGCTCTTCGCCGCCGGCTACGCCGCGTGCTTCCACTCCGCACTGCAGGGCGTCGCCCGCTCGCAGAA
This sequence comes from Curtobacterium sp. APC 4022, assembly GCF_030407555.1. Taxonomy (NCBI): domain Bacteria; kingdom Bacillati; phylum Actinomycetota; class Actinomycetes; order Micrococcales; family Microbacteriaceae; genus Curtobacterium; species Curtobacterium sp. APC 4022. The sequence goes on along the minus strand of NZ_JASDDD010000003.1, from coordinate 29,395 downwards.
GGTCAAGGTCGCCGACTCCTCCGTCGGCGGTCGCGTCCAGATCGGCCCGAACGGCCAGGGCGGCTTCCAGCTCGCCGTCATGCTCGAGGTCGTCATCCCGGGCATGGACCACGACCAGGCCCAGGCCCTCGCGGACGCCGCCCACCAGGTGTGCCCGTACTCGAACGCGACGCGCGGCAACATCGACGTCACGATCACCGTCTCGGAGGACTAGACCATGGCAGACCAGAACACGATGCGCGCCGTCGTCCACCCGCAGTTCGGCGAGCCCGCCGACGTCCTGACCGTCGAGCAGCGCCCCGTCCCCACCCCGAGCGCCGGCCAGGTCCTCGTCCGGACCGTGCTCTCCCCGATCCACAACCACGACCTGTGGACCATCCGCGGCACCTACGGCTTCAAGCCCGAGCTGCCCGCCCAGTCCGGCACCGAGGCGCTCGGCGTCGTCGAGTCCCTGGGCGAGGGCGTCACGAACCTCACCGTCGGCCAGCGCGTCGCCGGTGGCACGTTCGGCGTCTGGGCCGAGTACTACGTCGCCGACGCGGCCGGCCTGATCCCCGTGCCGGACGCGATGCCCGACGAGGCCGCCGCCCAGCTCGTCTCGATGCCGTTCAGCGCGATCAGCCTGCTGCACTCGCTCGACCTGCACGAGGGCGACTGGCTCATCCAGAACGCCGCCAACGGCGCGGTCGGCCGCATGGTCGCCCAGCTCGGCGCCGCCCGCGGCATCAACGTCATCGGTCTGGTGCGTCGCGCCGCCGGTGTCGAGGAACTGCGCGAGCAGGGCATCGAGCGCATCGTCGCCACCGACGCGGACGACTGGCAGGACCAGGTCACCGCGATCACCGGCGGCGCCCCGATCGTCGCCGGCGTCGAGTCCGTCGGCGGCAAGGCCGCGGGCGACATCGCCTCGGTTCTCGGTGAGGACGCCACGCTCGTCGTCTTCGGCGCGATGGCCTCCCCCACGCTCGAGATCCCGTCCGGCAAGGTCATCTTCGGCCAGCTGACCGTCAAGGGCTTCTGGGGCAGCGTCGTCAGCCGCACGATGCCGGCCGAGACGAAGCAGCAGCTCTTCGGCGAGCTCATCACGCGCGTGCTCGACGGGTCGCTCACGCTGCCCGTCTCCGAGACGTTCGCGTTCGAGGACGCCCGTGACGCCGCTCGCGCGAGCGACACCGCCGGGCGCGTCGGCAAGGTGCTCCTGCGCCCGTAGGACGCACGCACACGACGGACGGGAGGCCCGGTACCAGCTGGTACCGGGCCTCCCGTCCGTCGTGTGGTCGCGACGACCGCTATGGCGACCGCCGCGGGACCGCGTCAGTGCGTGCGGCGACCCGCCTTGTCGACGGTGAAGATGTTGCCGGTCGTGACGCCCTCTTCGACCTCTTCGAGGGTGCGGCCGCGGCTCTCCGGCACGAACTTCCAGATGAAGAACAGCGCCAGCAGACCGACGATGCCGAAGCCGAAGAACGTGCCGGTGATGCCGGTCGCGGCGACGATCGTCGGGAAGTACAGCCCCAGGAAGGCGTTCGCGATCCAGAGGCAGAACACCGAGATGCCCATGCCGAGCGCGCGGATCTGCGTCGGGAAGATCTCGGACAGGACGACCCAGACGGCGATGTTGAGGAAGGTCTGCATCGACCCGACGAACGCGACGACCAGGAACAGGATCACCCAGGGGCGGGCCGGGTTGCCGTCGGGCAGGGCGACCGAGGCGATGCCGATGAGGAAGTGGCAGACCGTCGTCAGCGAGAACCCGATGATCAGGGTGGTCCGGCGGTTGATGCGCTCCATGTTCATGATCGCGATGACGCCACCGATGACGGCGATGACCCCGGGTGCGATGTTGGCGATGAGGGCGGCCGAGGCCTGGAAGCCGGACTCGATGAGGACCGTCTGGCCGTAGTACATGATCGAGTTGATGCCGGTGAGCTGCTGTGCGACGCCGAGGCCTGCGCCGATGAGCACGATCCGGATCAGCCACTTGTTGCCGAGCAGGGTGCGCCAGCCGCTCTCGTGCTGGATCTGCGCCTCGAGCTCGTTGCTGCGCTTGATGTCCTCGATCTCGGCCTCGGCACGGTCGTCGGAGCGGATCTGGCGCAGGACGTCGAGCGCCTCGGCGTTGCGGCCCTTCGAGGCGAGCCACCGGGGCGACTCCGGCACCCGCAGCATGCCGACGAAGAGCGCGATCGCGGGCAGGGCGCAGACGGCGAGCATGACGCGCCAGACGCCGTTGCCCTCACCCCACAGGCTGCCGATGACCGCGTTCACCAGGAAGGCGGCGAGCTGGCCGATGACGATCATCAGTTCGTTGCGGCCGGACAGCGACCCGCGGATCTCGTACGGGGCCAGTTCGGCCAGGAACACCGGGACGACCGTCGACGCGCCGCCGACCGCCAGCCCGAGGAGCACACGGCCGACGACGATCACGCCGAAGGTCGGGGCGAACACGCACGCCAGGGTGCCGACGAAGAACGTCACCGCCAGCACCAGGATCGTCTTGCGTCGGCCCCAGCCGTCGGCGATGCGGCCGCCGAGCATGGCACCGATGGCGGCACCGAAGAGCAGGGAGCTGGTGACGACCCCCTCGGTGAAGTTCGTCAGGCCGAGCTCGATGGTCATCGGCCGCAGGGCGCCGTTGATCACCCCGGTGTCGTAGCCGAAGAGCAGCCCGCCGAAGGTGGCGACCAGCGCCAGCATCCCGAGGCGTCGCTGGTGGGGACCGGCGCCGTTCGGGGGCAGGGCGACAGTCGGTGCTGCCGGTTTGATGTCGACCATGTCGGTGACTCCTTCGTCCGTGATCGCGCGTCATCGCGTGGGAGTGATCGTGACCCAGAAACTTTGTCCTGTCAACCGGACAACATGTCGTATCGCGACTTGGACCGGTCCATGAAAGCCCTGGTCAGCATCGGAGCGGTCCACTGCGCGTTCGGAGGTGTTCTCGCTCGCGGAGTGGACCGTCTCTGATCTTCCCACCGGGCCGCTGACGTCGACGCCGGTAGGCTCTCCGGGTCAGAAGTCGACGATCCGTCAGCCAGGGGTCGCGCGGCACGAACGCAGGGGGACCATGCAGCACGGCGACGGACACCAGGGGAACAGCCGACGACGGACGGCGGCACTCGCGCTCGCTGTCCTGGTCACGACCGCCACGGCCGGGTGCTCGCTGCTGCGTGGGCCGGACGACTTCCCCTCGCCACAGCGGACCACCGCCAGCACCGCTCCGGCCACGCCCGAGGCCGACCCGAGCGCCAGCGCCGAGGCCCGCCGGATCGCCGAGTCCGCCTCGCCCCGCACGCCGACAGCGGTCCCCACGGAGGCTGCCGCCCCGGATCCCACCGTCTCGCCGATCCCGGTCGGCAGCGTCCTCAGCGAAGCCGACGTCGTCACGCCGAAGGGCAGCGTCCGGTTCCACTACCGCGTCGTCGTCGGCGCGGACGGCACCCCGACCGCGCAGTGGTCGAGCTTCGCCTCCACCCTGCCCGTCCCCGTCGCGACCACGTTCCTCGAGACGCCGCCCTCAGTCGGCGACGGCATCACCTGGCACGGCGTCGGCGACACCACGCTCGGCGGCGGCCCCGGTGCGACGGCAGCGCCCGCGTCGACGGCCCTCGACCCCGGCCGCGCCGACCCGTCCTGGCTCGGCGCGATCGTCGTCTACTCGGCGGCTGCCTCGGCCGGCCCGGACCTGCCGGTCGAGATCGGCCCCGGCAAGGTGCTCGCCGTGCAGCCGGTCCGGTGGTCGGTGCCGGCCCGCACGACGAACGTGCACCCGGTCGACGGCGGTGCCCGGCAGAACGCCACCGGGAAGTCCAGCAGCGACGGATCGACCGACGGCGCCCCGACCGCCTACCGGATCGCGTCGGAGGACCTCATCGGCTCGGTCGCGGCTCGCTTCGGGCTGTCGGTGAAGGACCTGGTCTGGCTGAACCCGGACGTCACGGTCTACGGGGACCAGCAGTACCTCTACGAGGACACGGTCCTCAACCTGGACCCCTACCGGCGGTAGCGCGGACGGACGTCAGCGCTCGGTGTCGTCCGGCAGGTCCCGCTCGTCCGGCAGGTCCAGCTCGACCGGCTCGGCACGCTCGACCGGCCCGGCGTCGAGGACGTCGCCGATCGCCGACATGCCGGCACCGTGATCCGTGTACCGACGGACCGTCCGTCGTGCGGCCGCCCGGGCCGCCCCGGTCAGCCGTTCGTTGCGGCGCGCGGCGTCGGCGACCCGGCCGGCGTGCCCCGCGGTGGAGAGCAGCACGTTCGCGAAGGCCCGGGCGTCACCCTGCTCCGGGATCCCGGTGACCGTCCACGCACTCCGCACCTGCGCGTCCGGCGTCACCCCGCGACGGGTGCCCATCCGGCGCCAGTCCGACAGCGCACCCTCGGTGCGGTCGGCAGCCCGGCCGGACTCCGCGGCGCGTTCGGCGTCCGCGGACCGACGGCGCTCCGGTGCGGGCGCGGCCGAGGCGGCCTCGGCACGGTCGCGTGCGGCGGTGTCGTCACCGCCCGCGGCGGCGATGCGGGCGGCGTGGGCCGCTGCTGCGGCCGCGAGGATCTCGGAACGGTCCATGCGACGACGGTACCCCGGACGACCGACCGTGCCGAGCCTCCCGGCCGGTGCGACGCCCTGCCGGACGCGAGACGTCACGCTGCCGTCGAGACGCCGCCCGGTCGCCGAGACGCCACGCTGCCGTCGAGACGCCACGCGGCCGTCGAGACGCCGCCCTGTCGTCGAGACGCCGCCACATCCGGCGGTGTCGCGAGCACTCGGCACCGTCTCGGCGGCGCGGCGGCGTCCCAGCGCGCCCGAGGGTGCCCTCCGGGTCAGACCCCGACGTGCGCCGCCAACACGTCCCGCACCGACGTCCACCCGTGCGGGCCGTAGCGGTCGTTGCGCACGTGCCGCAGCTCGGCCTCGCCGCTGAACATGCTCACGAAGTACTGCATCCCCTGCCAGGCCGGGAAGGTCTCGTCCTCGGTCGACGACAGCCGCCGCCCGGTCCGTGCCATCGCGGACAGGAGGCCCGTGGTGCCGGCCCACTGCAGCCGGAACGTCCGCCCCGTGATCCGGGACATCGTGGCCGCCAGTTCCCGCGAGGTCACCCGGTCCCCCGCCACCTCAACGACCCGCGGGGCGTCGGCGTCGAGCGCCACGTGCGCGGTGACCCAGGCGACGTCGTCCTTCGTCGTGAAGTCGAGCACCTGGTCCGGCGATGACCAGAACAGCACGCGCTGCCGGTCGAACAGCACCAGCGGCGCCTGCCCGGTGAGCATGTCGGCGAAGGCGCCGTTGAGCACCGAGGTCGCCCGGATCGAGGCGGCGTCGACGTCGGCGGCGAACTCGCGGCGGAGCTCGAAGTTCCGGTTCGTCCCGGGCGTGACCGAGCGGTAGTCGGCGGCGTAGTCGGACGGCACGAAGCGCTGCACGCCGGCGTCCACGGCGGCGGCGAGCAGTGCCCGCTGCGCGTCGACGATGACCGAGCGGGTGCCGCTGACGGCCGAGACGACGACCTCGACGCCCTCGAGCGCCCGGAGCAGTGCGGCCCGGTCGGTGTAGTCGGCGACGACGACCTCGACCCGGTCCTGGTCGGCGAACTGCTCGGCGGCACGGCTCGAGCCCCCGCGGGTGAGGACGCGCACGTGCGTGTCGTGGAGCAGGAGTTCGCGGACGATGCGCGAACCGAGGTCGCCGGTGGCGCCGGCGACGAGGACAGAGGTGGTCATGTCCACCACGCTACGGACGGCGGATGTGCCCGTCCGCATCGGCTGCGGCGGCGAGTGCGCGCAGTCCCTGGTCGATCGAGACGGACGGCGTCCAGTCGAGGTCCGCCCGGGTGCGGCGCTGGTCGAACCAGTGCGACGTCGAGAGCTGTTCGGCGAGGAAGCGGGTCATCGGCGGTTCGTCGGTTCCAGGGCGGACGCGCCAGACGGCTTCGATCGCGGACCCGGCGACCCGGGCGAGTGCGGCCGGCAGGTGCCACCGCGGCGCGGGGACGCCGGAGGCCGTGCAGATACCGGCGAGGAGTTCCCCGACCGGACGCGGCTCCCCGTTCGTCACGACGTACGCCTGGCCGTGGACGGCCTCGGCGCGGTGCAGCGCGGCGACCATCGCGGTGGCGGCGTTGTCGACGTAGCAGGTGTCGATCAGGGCCGCACCGGAGTCCAGGACCGGCAGGCGTCCGCTCCGGGCCCGGTCGACGATGCGGCCGACGAGTTGCTCGTCGCCCGGGCCCCACACCAGGTGCGGGCGGACGGCGACGACCGCGAAGCCGGGGACGTCGGCGGCCAGGGCCAGGCGTTCGGCGGCGGCCTTGGTCCGGGCGTAGTCGCCGCGGGCGGTCTCCGGGGACGCCGGGGTGGCGTCGTCGCCGGCGATCGACGCGCCGGTGTGGGCGACGGAGGGCGACGAGACGAACACGAAGCGGGCCACTCCGGCGGCGCGGGCGGCGGCGAGCAGGTCGCGCGTGCCGTCGACGTTGACCCGCTCGAAGTCTGCGGGGTCACCGGCGAGGGACACCTTGGCGGCCAGGTGCACGACCGCCTCGACCCCGTCGACCCCGTCGACCGCGGAACGGACCGCAGCCGGGTCGGTCATCGTGCCGAGCACGTCGGTGACGCCGTCGACACCGGAGGGTCGGCGCTGGAACGTCCGGACCTCGTGCCCGGCGTCCCGGACGGCAGCGGCGACCGCGCGACCGAGGAACCCGCTCGCACCGGTGACCAGGACCCTCACGGGCGGGTCATCCGTCCCCCGGCGAGCACCGACGACGCCCAGCGGGAGAGCCGCGCCCGGTCGACCTTGGAGTTGTGCCGGATGTCGGTCGGCAGCACGGGCACGACGAGGACCGCGGCGACCGGTACCCCGGCGGCACCGCGGACCGCGTCGGCGAGTGCGGGCGCAGCCGGGCCGGGGCGTCGTGCCGCGGGGACGGTCTCGACGACGGCGACGACCTGCTGCGTGCCGGCCGGACCGATGCCCGCGATGCCGACGCGGCCGATGCCGGCGACCCGTTCCATGCGCTGTTCGGGGCCGACCGGCGTGACGACGCCGTCCGGCGTGGTCACCACGTGCTGCATGCGGCCCTCGACCCAGAGCTGTCCGGAGGCGTCGAGGTGTCCGACGTCGCCGGTGCGGTGGCCGCGCGGGTCGCTGACGCCGAGGCGCGAGGCCCGGTCGGTCCGCCAGAGCCGGTCGTAGTGGTCCCGCACGTGCGGGGCGACGACGACGATCTCGCCGGTGACGTCGGGCGCCTCGGTCAGTGCTCCGGTCGCGCGGCCGTCGGCGTCGAGCGGGGCGATCCGCACCCGCACCGACGCAGCCGGCCGGCCGACGCAGATGCCCTCGGCCCCGGACACCCCGGCAGCGCGGACACCGTCCAGGTCGACGTCCGTCATGAGCAGCCCCTCGGTCATGCCGTAGGGGGTGTGCGCGCTGGCGTTCGGCATCAGCTGGGTCGCCGCGGTGAGCAGCGCAGCGGACACCGGGGCGCCGGCGGACAGGAACAGCCGGACCCGGCCGAGGGCCCGCCGGTCGTCGTCGGTCAGGGCGGAGGCCGTCGCGACCACGTTCGCCAGGGCCGCCGGCGAGAGGAACACCACGGTGGCGTCGGCCGCCACGACGGCGTCCGCGACCGCACGGGCGGTCAGGGTGCGGGGAGCGGTGACGTCCATGTCGGGAGCGGCCGAGCGGGCACCGAGGGCGGGGCCGAGCAGCGCGAACGGCGCGAAGCCCGCCACCAGTCCGGTGCCGACCCCGACGTCGTACTGGCCGGCGAGGGCGTCCCGCACCGCACCGAGCTGCCCGTGCGTGTACACGACGCCCTTCGCGGGGCCGGTCGACCCGGAGGTGAACAGGACCGCGGCCGGGGCGTCGGCAGCGGGAGCCTCTGGCAACGCGGAACCGGCGGCCAGGCGTGCGGCACCGCGACGGGCGACGGCGGCGAGGGTGTGCTCGACCCGCAGCGCCCGGCGAGCGGGGGCGGGCAGGGCCACGGTCGCGATCCGGCGTCCGGGCCAGCCGAGGGCCCGCGCCGCGGCGAGTCCGGGCAGGGCACCGATGATCCAGTCGGGACGGGCACCACGGACGGCGCGGGTCAGACCGCCGAGTCCGAGTCCGGCGTCCGCGACCACGACGACCGCGCCGATCCGGATGCAGGCGTAGAGGGCGGCGGTCAGGTCGGCGCCGGGGGTCACCAGGAGCGAGACCCGGTCGCCGTGTCGGACGCCGAGGTCGAGCAGTCCGGCGGCGACCTCGTCGATGCGTCGGGCCAGCAGCCGCCAGGTGATCGTGCGGGTCCCGCCGGGTGCGGCCATCTCGACCAGGGCCGGCTCGTCGCTGTCGCGGAGCTCGGTCAGGTGCGTCCAGAGCGGGCGGTGGGTGCTGTCGGTGGCGTCGGCCTCGCGGTCGCGCGCGTCCGCGTCGGTGCCTGCGTCGGCGTCGGTGTCGGTGTCGGCCGGGAGGCTCGGGCCGGCCGGGGTGGGCGCGGTGCCGTCCGGCAGGTGGTCGCCGAGCCAGTCGAAGACCGTCTCGGCGACGTCGGCGTCGTCCGGCAGCAGGTGTCCGGCACCCTCGAAGCGGTGCACGTCGGCCTGCGGCAGCCGGGCGGCGAGGTCGTCGAGGTAGCGCTCGAGGAACACCGGGTCGCGGGGGCCCCAGAGGAGCAGGGCCGGGACCTGCAGCGCGGCGACCCCGGCAGCGATGCGGTCGAGTTCGACCGCGCTCGGGTGGGACGCGTCGACGGGGATGTCCGCGACGAACCCGCCGACCGCACCGCGTCGGGCAGCGCCGCGGTAGGGCGCCCGGTAGGCGTCGGCGGTGGCCCGGTCGAGCTTCGGGTGCGCGATGGCCAGGGTGGTCTCGATGAACGCCGGGGTGATGACCGTCGCGCGCCCGAGCAGCTGCGGGCGGAGCGCCAGACGGAGCGGTGCCGGGATCGGGGCGTCCGCGCTCTGGTGCACGGCGGTGTTGCAGGTCGTCACCGCGACGACGAGGTCCGGGTGGTCGACGGCCCACCCGAGGGAGACGACACCGCCCCAGTCGTGGCCGAGCGTGACGACGGGGCCCGCGAGCCCGAGCTCGTCGGTCAGCGCGCCGAGGTCGGCGACCCGGTCGGCCAGGCGGTGGTCGACGCCGGTGCGCTCCGAGAAGCCCATGCCGAGCTGGTCGACGGCGACGACGCGCCAGGCCGGACCGCCGGCAGCGGCGACCGCGAGCGACTTCGCGACGACGGAGCGCCACAGGTAGGACCAGGTCGGGTTGCCGTGCACGCAGAGCAGCGTGCCGACGGGCTCGACGCCGAGTGCGGCCAGGGACGCGGCCGTGTCGAGGAGGTGCCAGGTGCGCGCGGGGCGAGCCGGGCCTCCCGGACGATCCGACGGCGATGCCGGGACCGTGACCAGGCGGGACCAGGCCGGGTCGAGTCCGGGCAGGGGCGGCGGGAGCGTCGCCTGAGCCGTGCTCGTGGCGACGCGGGGCAACCGCGGTGTCACCAGCGCAGTTCCATCATCGCCGTGTTGATGCCGGAGCCGACACCGCCGAGGAACACGCGGTCGCCGGGGCGGATCGAGCCGCGGGCGACCTCGTCCGCCAGGGTGATCGGGATCGACGCGGGGCCGACGTTGCCGAAGCGTTCGTACGTGGTGGGGACCTTGTCGCGCGGGACGCCGATCGCGGCGACGAACGCGTTCGTGTGCACGTCGGAGACCTGGTGCAGCACGTACCGGTCCATGTCGGTCCAGTCGAAGTGGGCGCGCGCTTCGTTCCAGGCGGCGACGACGAGCTCCATGCCGCCCTTGAGCAGCATCTTGGCGTCCGTGAACATGCCGTCGACGCTGCCGACGCACAGGTCGTACCACTGGGTCGCCGCACGGGTGACACCACCGACGATGCGGTGGCCGGTCGGGTGCAGGTCCGCCGGGCCGAGCACGGCCGCGGCGGCACCGGAGCCGAGCGTCAGGCTGGCGAACTCGCTCATGAAGTCCTTGCGGTTCCGGCCGCCCTGGTTCAGACGGTCGATGGTGTTGAGCTGCACCTGGTCGGCGTCCTCGCCGTCGACGACGAGGGCGTACTTGATCTGCCCGGAGTCGATCATGCCGGCGGCGACGCTCATGGCGTTGACGAAGCCCAGGCAGGCGTTCGCGATGTCGAAGTTGATGGCCGACGTCGGCAGGCCCAGGCCGTGGTGCAGGCGCACGGCCACCGAGGGCTCGAGGTGCGGACGCGTCACCGAGGTGTTGATGAGCAGGCCGACGTCGTCGGGCTTGATGCCCGCGGCGGCCATGGCACGACGTCCGGCGTCGATCGCGGCGTCCTGGAAGGACTGGTTCTCACCCCAGTTGCGGCGCTCCCGCACGCCGGCGACGCGCTCGAGCAGTCCCATCGGCAGGCGGAGGCGACGGAGCACGCCGCCGAGCTTCTCCTCGATGTCCGCGGAGGTGGTCACGCGGTCCGCGACGGTGGTCTCGACGGCCAGGACAGCGGCGTTGCGGAAGCGGACGGTCGCGTTGCCGGGTCGCTCCGTCTCGGCGCTCGGGGTGTCCTGCTGAGGCCGCTCGGTCATGATCGTCACTTGCACATACTTCCGTATCGATGCTGGGTCTCCGTTGCGACTGCGCCGGACGGACCCCGGGAACGTCGTCGCCGTTGCCGATCCGGCAATCGTACTGGCCGTCCCCGAGCACCGGTGGGATGCTGCGCGGATGCCCGCAGAACCCACTCACGGCAGGGATGCCGAGGCCTACTGGACCGACCGCTACGGGGACGCCCCGATCTGGTCGGGGACACCGAACGCGTCACTCGTCGACACGGTCGGGCGACTCTCCCCCGACGGCGACCCGGCGGCAGCTGGCGGGGCTGCTCGTGCGCGCCGGGCGCTCGACCTCGGCAGCGGTGAGGGTGGCGACGCGCTCTGGATGGCCGCGCAGGGGTGGTGGGTCACAGCGGTGGACATCGCGGCGAACGCCCTCGCCCGCGGACGCGCCGAGGCCGAGCGCGTCGGACTCGGTGCCCGGGTGGCCTGGGTGCAGGCCGACCTGGCGACCTGGGACACCGACGACCGGTTCGACCTGGTCACGGCGTCGTTCCTGCACTCGTCGGTGTCGTTCCCGCGGGCCGCGGTGCTGCGGCGGGCGACGACGCTCGTGGCACCCGGCGGGCACCTGGTCGTCGTCGGGCACGCCGGGTCCCCGTCCTGGGCGTCGCACGCCGAGCACGCGCACGCCGAACCCCTGGTCGGTCCGGCGGAGCAGGTCTCGCAGCTCGCACTCGACGACGGGTGGGACGTCGAGGTGGCGGAGCTCCGCACCCGGCAGGTCACTGCACCGGACAGCAGCCCGGCGACGCTGGAGGACTCGGTGGTCCTGGTCCGGCGGCGCTGACGGCGGTCTCGGGCCGCGGTCTGCGGCCCGCGGTCTGCGGCCCGTGACGCACGAGAGGCCCGTCGCCGGAGCGACGGGCCTCTCGTGTCAGTGCGTCGGATCAGCCGCGCAGCTCGAGGTACTTGGCGATGAGCGCCTTCGTCGACGAGTCCTGCGCGTCGAGGGCGTCCTGGTCGCCGTCGACCGCCGGGGCGACCTGCAGCGCGAGCTGCTTGCCGAGCTCGACACCCCACTGGTCGAACGAGTCGATGCCCCAGATGGTCCCCTCGGTGAACACGATGTGCTCGTAGAGGGCGATCAGCTGGCCGAGGACGCTCGGGGTGAGCTCCGGCGCGAGGATCGACGTGCTCGGCTTGTTGCCGGTGAAGGTGCGGGCCGCGACGATCATCTCGTCGGTGGTGCCCTCGGCACGGACCTCGTCGGCGGTCTTGCCGAACGCCAGCGCCTTCGACTGCGCGAAGAAGTTCGCCAGGAACAGCGAGTGGACGTCCTGGCCGGGCTGCACGGCCTTGCCGTCGCCGGTCTGGTCGGCGAGGGCGTGGGCGGGCTTCGCGACCGTGATGAAGTCGGCCGGGATCAGGCGCGTGCCCTGGTGGATGAGCTGGTAGAACGCGTGCTGGCCGTTCGTACCGGGCTCGCCCCAGAAGACCTCGCCCGTGTCGGTGACGACGTCCGAGCCGTCCCAGCGGACGCGCTTGCCGTTCGACTCCATGGTGAGCTGCTGCAGGTAGGCCGGGAAGCGGTGCAGGTACTGCGTGTACGGCAGCACCGCGTGGCTCTGGGCACCGAGGAAGTTCGTGTACCAGACGTTGAGCAGGCCCATCAGGACGGGGACGTTCTGCTCGAGCGGGGCGGTGCGCATGTGCTCGTCGATGGCGTGGAAGCCGGCGAGGAACTGCTCCCAGTTCTCCTGGCCGATCGCGATGACGACGCTGGTGCCGATGGCCGAGTCGACCGAGTACCGGCCGCCGACCCAGTCCCAGAAGCCGAAGGCGTTCTCCGGGTCGATGCCGAACGCGGCGACCTTGTCGAGGGCGGTGGACACGGCGACGAAGTGCTTCGCGACGGCGTCCTTCTTCTCGTCGTCACCGGCGTCGGCGAGGCCGAGGCCCGCCCAGAGCCACTGGCGCGCCAGACGGGCGTTCGTCAGGGTCTCGAGGGTGCCGAAGGTCTTCGACGCGACGATGAACAGCGTGGTCTCGGGGTCGAGGCCGACGGTCTTCTCGTGGATGTCGGCGGGGTCGATGTTCGAGACGAACCGGACCTCGAGCCCCTGCTGCACGTACGGCTTGAGGGCTTCGTAGACCATGACCGGGCCGAGGTCGGAGCCGCCGATGCCGATGTTGACGACGGTCTCGATGCGCTTGCCGGTGACACCGGTCCAGGCGCCGGAACGGACCTGCTCGGCGAAGCCGTAGACCTTGTCGAGCGTGGCGTGCACGTCGGCGTCGACGTCCTGGCCGTCGACCGTCAGGGGTGCGGCGGGGACCAGGCCCTCGGTCGCCTTGGGTCGGCGGAGCGCGGTGTGCAGGACGGCACGGTCCTCGGTGACGTTGATGCGCTCACCGGAGATCATCGCCTGGTAGCGCTCGGCGACGCCGGTGTCCTCCGCGACCTGCAGCAGTGCCTGCAGGACCTCTTCGGTCACCAGGCCCTTCGACAGGTCGACGGTCAGGTCCGCGGCCTGGAAGGTGTACTTCTCGGCACGACCGGGGTCGGCGTCGAACCACCCCCGGAGGTCCGGGGAGAAGCCGGCGGCGATGCCGTCGAGCTGCTTCCATCCTGCGGTCGATGTGGGGTCGACGGGTGCGGAATCGGTCACTTCGGTCCTCCTGGACGCCAGAGCTGGACGGCCCGCAGACCTGGCGCAGCATCGCGTCGCGGGCCGGGTCCGAGCGTAGTGCCGTTCCACCGACCTCGCGCACAGGACCGCATCGCCTGTGGAGAACACGGACACGCCGGACACGACTCCGTCAGGATCGTCGATCCGCCGACATTGCTGTAGTGAAGGAGGCACCGTGGACACCGAGACCGACACCGACACAGACGTCGCCCTCACCCGACGACTGGCGGGCGGGGACCGCGCTGCGCTGGCGGACGCGTTCGACCGGTTCGCGCCGACGCTCACCCGCTACGCGTGGGCGCTGGCCGGCAGCCGGCAGGACGTCGAGGAACTCGTGCAGGACACGTTCCTGACGCTCTGGCAGAAGGCCGACACCCTGCAGCTGTCGACGCGTGCGCTCCTCCCGTGGTTGCTGGTCGTCTGCCGGAACCACGCACGCAACCAGGCCAGGGCGGTCGCGGGGCGGGCCGCCGACGAGCTGCCCGCCGAACTCGCCGTGCCGGAAGCCGACCAGGAGGCCCGTGAGCGCCTCCGGTGGGTCCGTGACGAGATCGACGCCCTCCCGCCGCTCGACCGGCGGATCTGCGAACTCTGCCTGATCGAGGGCCACTCGTACACCGAGGCGGCCGCGATGCTCGGGCTGAGCGTCGGCGCCGTCACCCAGCGGGTCTCCCGCTCCCGAGCACGACTGAAGAAGGCGGTGACGCACGATGAACACTGAGCCCCCCACCGGAGACGACCTGCAGCGGATGCTCGTCTCGATGAAGCAGAACGTCCTCGAGCACGCCGAGGAACGTCACCCGAGGCCCAGGCGCCACCGCAGCCGCATCGTCATCGCCACCATCGCCCTCCTCGCCCTCGGCACGGCCGGTGGTGCCGTCGCCCTCGCCGTCGTCCCGCAGGTCCAGCAGGCCGCTCCGGCGCCGAGCTGGACGACCGAGCCCTCGGTGCCGGCGAGCACGCCGGCGTCCGCGCCGGTCGTCGACACCCCGGCTCCGAAGCCGTCCGCATCGAGCGCCGCCGCGCCGTCGCGGTACCCGACCGACTGCCGAGCGCTGTACTCCGACGCGGACCGGGAGCGGCTCTTCGGCAGGACGCCCCTCACCCAGAGCCCCGCGCACCCGGACGGCACGACCGTGCCCACACCATCGACGATGCCGTACGCCGGCGGCACCTGGACCGCTTCCGAGTGGCTCGACTGCGTCTGGGCGGATCCCCGCGCCGACGTCAGCGGCATCCACGTGACCATCGGCAGCGCCTCGGCCGCGGCGCTGTCGGGGCGCGAGGACGGGTTGCGCGCGGCCGGTGCCGACTGCGCTCCGGGCGACGGCGGGACAGTCTGCTCGCGCAGGTTCCGAGCTGACCCGTCCCCGGAGGACGGCACCGAGACCTCGTGGTGGGACGGCGACGGTCGCTGGATCACGATCAGCCAGGTCAACGCACCCACATCGGGCCTGCTGTCGGCGACCATCGCCGGGCTCTCGTCCGACCGCGTCGGACCGGGCTCCTGGGTCGTGAGCGGCGCGGGCGTCGGACCGATCACCATCGGCAGCGCCTACCAGGACGTGGTGGCGGCGGTCGGACCGGTGGTGCCGCAGGCGAACGGCTCCTGCCCGAACCCGAACGTCGGGATCTTCGACTCCGGTGACCTGCACCTCGTCGTCCAGCAGGCGGACGGCAAGGTCATCGGCGTCGAGGCCAGCGGACTGACCACCGCGGCCGGGATGGGCCGGGGCAACAGCCTCGACCAGCTCCGGGCGGCCTACCCGGACCTCACCCGCACGCCGGGCTACGGCGACGACTCGTCCCCCTCGTTCGCCTACTGGAGCGTCCGTGACGGCGACCGGTCGGTGACGTTCGAGATGGACGACGCCGGCACGTCGGTGATCGGCGTGTGGGTCGGCGTGGACCCGCGGCCGCCGTACGAGTACTGCGGCTGAGTCCCCGCGGCGGCCAGGACCGCAGCCTTCCCGGGGTTGCGGCCTTCCCGGGGCTGTGGCCTTCCCGGGCAATCGGTACGACGACAGTCGTACTGTGGACAGACCCACGAACCGAACAACCGGGAAGGACCCGCGTGACCCACGCACTCTTCGACCCCATCACCCTCCGCGGACTCGAGATCCGGAACCGCGTCTGGATCCCGCCGATGTGCCAGTACATGGTCGAGGCGCAGGACGGCGTCCCCACGCCCTGGCACCTCGTGCACCTGGGCGGTCTGGCCCGCGGCGGTGCCGGCGCAGTGGTCGTCGAGGCCACCGGCGTCGTCCCCGAGGGTCGCATCAGCCCGCAGGACCTCGGCCTCTGGAACGACGAGCAGCGCGACGCGTTCCGCCCGATCACCGACTTCATCCACAGCCAGGGCGCCGTCGCCGGCATCCAGCTCGCCCACGCCGGCCGCAAGGCCTCCACCAGCCGCGAGTGGGGTCCGACGGCGGGCGGCGGGAACGTCGCGCCGGAGCAGGGCGGGTGGCAGCCGGTCGGCCCGTCGCCGATCGCGTTCCCCGGCCTGCACGTCCCCACCGAGCTGACCGTCGAGGGCATCGCCGACGTGGTCCGGGCCTTCGCGGCCGCCGCCCGTCGCGCCGTCGACGCCGGCTTCGACCTGCTGGAACTGCACGGTGCCCACGGGTACCTGCTGCACGAGTTCCTGTCGCCCCTGTCGAACGAGCGGACCGACCAGTACGGCGGCTCGCTCGAGAACCGCGCCCGTGCCCTCCTCGAGACGGTCGACGCCGTCCGGGCCGAGGTCGGCGAGGACGTCCCGCTCGTGGTCCGTCTGTCCGCGACCGACTGGGTCGAGGGCGGCTGGGACCTCTCCGAGTCCGAGCAGCTGTCCGCCTGGCTCGGCGAGCACGGGGTCGACCTCGTGTCCGTGTCGACCGGCGGCAACGTCCAGAACGCCCCGATCCCGGTCGGCCCCGGCTACCAGCTGCCGTTCGCGACGGCGATCCGGCAGGCCACGGGCGTGCCGGTCGCGGCCGTCGGGATGATCGACGACCCGTTCCAGGCCGAGCAGATCGTCGCCCTCGGGCAGGCCGACGTGGTGCTCATCGGGCGGGGCGCGCTGCGCGACCCGAACTTCCCGATCCGTGCCGCGCAGGCGCTCCGGGTGGACCTGCCGTACAAGCCGGCACCGTACGAGCGCGCCTACCGCTGATGCGCGCGGGGTGACGGACGGGAGGCCCGCACCACGGCCTCCCGTCCGTCGCCCTCCACAGGTGGCCGGGTCCCGACCACCGTCCACAGGTCGGTGTCGCCGCGGCGGCCCTGCCGACATGAGCCGCTACCGTGGTCCCCATGACGGGCACGGGGGTGACCGCCGGGGACGGACCGGCGCGCAGCGAGGAGTGGTCGCGGCTACCGGTGGGGCGGCGCGAACACCGGCAGGACGCGGTCCTGGCGCTCGTGCTCGCCGCCGCGCTCACGGTGTCGATGACCCTCTACGGCGCGATCGGCCTGTACGACGACCCGGCTCCCTGGTGGGTGTCGGCGCTGATGGTCGTCGCGAACGCCGGTCCCCTGGCCTTCCGCCGGCGTTTCCCGATGTCGGTCGCCGTCCTCACGGCGCTGGCCTTCGCCGCGACCCAGCTCCTGCACGTGCCAGAGGGGCTGTTCCTCAACTTCACGCTGTTCATCGCCCTGTACACGGTCGGTGCCTGGTGCTCCGACCGGACCCGCGCCGAAGTGGTGCGCTGGGTCCTCATCCTCGGCATGTTCGCGTGGGTGTTCCTGGCGATCGTGTTCCGGTGGTCGGTGCCGAGCGCGCTGCCCGACGACGGTGACTCGGCGATCCCGCCGTACGTGGCGAACTCCCTGCTGGCGATCGTCATCAACCTCGTGTACTTCGGCGCGGCCTGGTACTCCGGCAACCGTGCCTGGACGGCCGCGGTCGCCAAGCACGACCTCGACGAGCGCACCGCCGAACTGGCTGCCGAGCGGGAACGGTCCGCGGTGCAGGCGGTCGCGCTCGAACGGGTCCGGATCGCCCGCGAACTGCACGACGTCGTCGCCCACCACGTGTCGCTGATGGGCGTGCAGGCCGGTGCCGCCCGACGGGTGCTCGAGCGCGACCCGGAGCAGGCCGCCACGTCCCTCGCCGTCGTCGAGGACAGTGCCCGGACCGCGGTGGAGGAACTGCGCCGGATGCTCGGCACCCTCCGCCAGACCGACGCCGACGGGCACACGCTGCCCGCGGACGCCCCGAGCACCGAGGGGCTCGCGCGCCTGCCGGAACTCGCCGCCGCCGCGACGACCGCCGGGCACGCCACCGGCTTCAGCGTCGTCGGCGACGAACGTCCCGTCCCGCCGACCGTCGCCTCGGTCACCTACCGGATCGCCCAAGAGGCGGTGACGAACGTCCTCAAGCACGCCGGCCCCGACGCCCGCGCCGACCTGCGGCTGCGGTACCTGCCGGACGCGCTCGAGCTCGAGGTGACCGACACGGGTGCTGGGGCACGGGCCTCCCGGTCGACCGCGGGCAGCGGACTCGGCCACGTCGGGATGCGCGAGCGCGTCGACGCGGTCGGCGGACGGATCGAGATCGGGCCCCGAGCCCGCGGCGGCTACCTGGTGCGGGCATGGCTGCCGACGGCGTGATCCGGGTGGTCCTGGCCGACGACCAGGACCTGGTGCGGGCGGGCTTCCGGGTGATCCTCGAGTCCGAACCCGGCGTACGGGTCGTGGCCGAGGCCCGCGACGGTGCGGCAGCGGTCGCGGCCGTCGCCGAGCACCGCCCGGACGTGGTGTGCCTCGACGTGCAGATGCCCGGCGTCGACGGGCTCGAAGCGGCACGGCGGATCACCGCGACGGACGACCCGCCGGCGGTGCTCGTGCTGACCACGTTCGACACCGACGAGTACCTGTTCGACGCCCTCGCGGCCGGTGCCAGCGGGTTCCTGCTGAAGAACGCCTCCCCCGAGAAGCTCATCGAGGCGGTGCGGACCGTCGCCGCCGGGGACGCCCTGCTCGCCCCCGACGTGACCCGGCGGGTGATCAGCCGCGCGACGACGGCGAGCGTGCCCGTGGTGCCGCCGGCTGCCGAGCCACCGACCGACCGTCCTGAGCCCGGTGCGGCTCCGGTGCCCGGCCTGACCGAACGCGAGACCGAGGTGCTGCGGCTGCTCGGACGGGGACTCAGCAACGCCGAGATCGCCCGGATGCTCTTCGTCGGGGACGCCACCGTGAAGACCCACGTGTCGAACGTGCTGCAGAAGCTCGGCCTGCGCGACCGGATCCAGGCCGTGGTGTGGGCGTACGAGAACGGCGTGGTCCGCTCCGGCGACTGACCTGGCCTCCCCCGCGCGGCGGAGGCGACGCCGGCGCGATCCCCGTCGCGTGTGGGAGGCACCGAACCGCCCGCTCTCGTAGCGTCGGAGGCGCAGCGAGGGCCGCTGCGGAAGGGACCCGCCATGCTCAGCATCGAGGGAGTGACCAAACACTTCGGCGAGCGCCAGGTGCTCGACGACGTCGGCTTCACGGTCGGCCGCGGTCGGTTGACCGGGTTCGTCGGCGGCAACGGCGCCGGCAAGACCACCACCATGCGCATCATGCTCGGCGTGCTCGACGCCGACAGCGGCACGGTCGCGATCGACGGCGTCCCGATCGGCCCCGCCGACCGACGTCGGTTCGGGTACATGCCCGAGGAGCGCGGCCTCTACCCGAAGATGCCGGTCGCCGAGCAGGTCACCTACCTGGCGAGGCTGCACGGCGTCGACCGCCGGACCGCGACCGCGCGGACGACCGAGCTGCTCGAGCGGCTCGAACTCGGCGCACATGCCGCGGACCCGGTGGAGAAGCTCTCGCTCGGCAACCAGCAGCGGGTGCAGGTCGCCGCGGCCCTGGCACACCGGCCCGAGGTCCTGGTGCTCGACGAGCCGTTCTCCGGGCTCGACCCGATGGCCGTCGACACGGTCCTCGGCGTCCTCCGCGAGACGGCGGCGGACGGGGTGCCGGTGCTGTTCTCCAGCCACCAGCTCGACGTCGTCGAACGGCTCTGCGACGACGTCGTCGTGATCGCCGGCGGTCGGATCAGGGCCGCCGGGCCGCAGGACGAGCTGCGTCGCAACGCCGGTCCCGCCGCGTGGGAGATCCTGGTGGCGGACGACGTCGCCTGGCTCCGCGACGAGCCCGGGGTCACCATCCGGGCCTTCGACGGCGGGTACGCCCTGTTCGAGGCCGACGAGTCCGTCGCCCAGACCGTCCTGCAGCGTGCGGTCGCCCGTGGCGGGGTGGCGTCGTTCGGCGCGCGGGTCCCCCGGCTCAGCGAGGTCTTCACGGAGGTCGTCCGATGAGCGCCGTCCAGCGCGGCATCCTGCAGCGCAGCACCGTCGACGCCGTCCGGCTCGTCACCGTGCGGGAGATCCAGGCCCGGCTCCGCAGCAAGGCCTTCGTCGTCTCCGCGGTGATCCTGCTCGTGATGGTCGTGGCGGGCATCGTCGTCGCGGGCATCGTCGGGAAGTCGACGGCGAACGCGACGACCCCGGTCGCCGTGGTCAGCGGGGTGACCCTGCCGAGCTCGGACGGGCTCGACGTGACCAGGACGTCCGACCGTGCCGCGGCCGAGCAGCTCGTCCGTGACGGCGAGGTGGACGCCGCGATCGTCCCCGACGGCGGGCAGCTCGGCTTCCGTGTCGTCGGTCTCGACAGCGCCCCGACCGACGTCGTCCAGGCGCTCAGCGTCTCGCCCGAGGTCGACCTGCTCGACCCCGGCGCCCTGCCGCCCGGTCTGGTGTCCCTGGTGGGCATCGCGTTCGGCGTGGTGTTCTTCGCCTCGGCCGTGACGTTCGGTCAGTCGATCGCGCAGAGCGTCGTGGAGGAGAAGTCCACCCGGGTCGTGGAGATCCTGATGGCGGCGATCCCGGCCCGGGCGCTGCTGGCGGGCAAGGTGATCGGCAACAGCGTGATGGCGCTCGGACAGATCGTCGCGATCGCGATCGCGGCCGCCGTGGCCCTGGCGGTGACCGGGCAGGACAACCTCTTCACGCTGCTCGGCCCGAGCGCGCTCTGGTTCGTCGGGTTCTTCGCGGTCGGGTTCGTCCTCATCGCGGCGCTGTTCGCGGCGTCGGCGGCACTGGTGTCCCGTCAGGAGGACGTCGGCAGCGTGACCACCCCGGTGATGATGCTGCTGATGATCCCGTACTTCCTCATCGTGTTCGCCGCGGACGACCCGACGATCCTCGGCATCATGTCGTACGTGCCGTTCAGCGCTCCGATCGGCATGCCGGTCCGGATCTTCCTGGGAACGGCCGAGTGGTGGGAGCCCCTGCTGTCGCTGGTCGTCGTCGCGGTGTCCGCCCTGGTCGTCGTGCTCCTCGGTGCGCGGGTCTACGAGAACGCCCTGCTCCGCACCGGTGGCCGGGTGAAGCTGGCCGAGGCGATCCGCGGCTGACCCGCGGTGATGCGGTGACGCGCTGATGGTCCGTAGGACGCGGCCGGTCGGTCCCCCGTGGCGGTTCCCGGACACCGGGCTGCCACGGGGGACGGCCGTCGTGGGATGCTTCGCCTGATGCCGATCGACGACGCGATGCCGGTGCGTCTCGACGTGACGGGGACGGACCTCGGAGAGGCCGCGACCTTCATCGCGGACCTGTACGGCGCCGACCTGCACGTCGGGCCGGCGTCGACGCCGTTCTCGTTCCGGTACGCGGCCCTCGGCGACAGCACGATGTCGCTCCACACGTCGCAGTTCGGCGGACACGTCGACGGGGACCTGCCGCCCTCCGACGCCGTCATCGTGCAGTGGCTGCAGTCCGGGTCCTCGCGGCTCGACACCGGGGGCACGGTGCTCGAGATGGAGCCCGGCGTCCCCGTTCCCCTGCTCCCCGACCGCACGTTCTCGTTCGCGATGGACGACTACGAGCAGCGCCTCGTGCACCTGTCCCGCGAGGTCGTCGAACGCGTCGCGGCCGAGCAGGGTGCCGACCTGTCCGCCGGGCTGCGCTTCGACCACCTGACCGCACCCTCCGAGCAGTCCGTGCGGACCTGGCACAACACGGTGTCCCTCATCTCGCACACCCTCCGCGACGGGACGCCCGGGCGGCTGCTGCACGCCGAGATGGCCCGGCTGGCGGCGGCGTCCCTGCTGGAGATGTACCCGCAGCAACGTCCGGTGCGCCGGCGCCCCGAGGGCACCGCGCTGTCGGTGCACGTCCGCGCGGCCGTCGAGTACATCCAGGACCACGCCCGGATGCCGATCACGACGAGTTCCCTGGCGCGACACCTCGACGTCAGTCTGCGCGCGCTGCAGGAGGCCTTCCAGCGGGACCTGCAGACCACGCCGAACGCCTACATCCGGCAGGTCCGCCTGGACCGGGTGCGCCAGGAGTTGCTCGTCTCCGACCCGACCGCCGTCTCGGCGCGCGAGGTCGCCGCGGCCTGGGGGTTCGCCCACCTCGGACGCTTCGCGCAGCAGTACGCGGCGGAGTTCGGCGAGAGCCCGAGGGACACGCTCGAACGGTCAGACGAGCTTCGGCCTAGATGAAGTCGGTGTGCGCGCTGGGCGCGTAGGCCGTCATGAGCGTCGCGGCCGCGAGCCGGGCCGATCGCGCCGGACGGGTGGTGCGGTGGATCGCCGACTCGACCTTGGCGCCCTCGACCAGCAGGGAGAGCGCGTCCGCCACGTGCACGGGCAGGCCGGCGCGAGCGGCGAGGGCGTGCAGGTGCGCCTCGATGCCGCGCAGGTGGTCGTGGGCCAGGGCGGCGACGCGGGACTCGGAGCGGCCGAGTTCGCCGTAGCCGTTGATGAACGCGCAACCGGTCCAGGTCGGGTCACGGAAGCAGGCCTCGAGGTGCGCGAACACGGTGAGGATCTCGTCCCGGGCATCTGCGGCTCCGAGGGCGGCCTCGGCGAGCCCGTCGTTCCACTGCGCGTGCCGGTGTTCCAGCACGGCGACGACGACGTCGATCTGGTCCGGGAAGTACGCCCGGACCGTCTCCGGGTCCGTCCCGGCGAGCGTCGCGACGGTGGCGTGGTCGAGACCGGCGGCACCCTCGGCGGTGAAGACCCGGTCGGCGGCGTCGACGACGCGAGCACGGTCCCAGCGGTGCGGTTCCTGCTCGACGTCGACGCCCACGTCAGATGGTCGTCGTCGTCGTGGTGCGCAGTGCGGTGCTCCGGGCGGTGCGCCCGGCACAGAGCGCCTCGAGGCGTCCGAGACGGGCCCAGACGACCCGGTGGTCGGCACTCAGCCCGGACGAGTCGGCCGTCACGCGGACCGGTCCCTGCTCGAAGGCGATCACGCGGCGGCCTGGAAGAAGTCGGCGTACGTCGGGTCGGTGCTGACACCGATGCCGAGCCGGCTGATCACGATCCGGTCGATCTCGAGGGGCGAGGACATGCCTCGACGGTGCCACTCCAGCGGGTCGGAGCGGAGTTCCTGCATCAGGGTGGAGTCACGCACGGAAGGCCTCCTGTTCGCGCATCAGCGCGGTCATGTCGATGGGTTCGGTCAGCGCGACGACGTCGTACGGCGCTGGTGCTGCGGCGATCACGAGGCGACCACCAGGGCGATCACGGCGAGCGTGAACGTGGTGACGGCGGCGAGGCCGACGACGAGCGCGCTCGCGGTCAGGATGCGACCGTGGGTGGCTTCGCGGATCTCGGTGAAGGTCTCGGTGCGCGTCGGCCGACGAACGGCCGGGCCTCCGGCGAGGGGTGTCGGGATGGCGGTGATGGTGGCGGGCATGAGCTTCGCCTCCTCTGCAGGGACCTCGTTCGGTCCCACGTCGACCGGGGCGACCGCTGCGGCCAGGCCACCGCGGATCGCGGGGGATGTCGGGGCACGCGGGATGGTGTTCGTCCTGGTGTCTCCGACGCTACGACACCCGCTCGAGCGGACACGAACGCGTCCGCCGATCCGCGAATCGCGACGGATCCGGGCCGCGCATCCCGACCGAGGGCCACGCCCCGACCCGCGCAACGCAGCGCAACGCAGCGCAGCGCGTTCAGCGGAGCGCGCGCCGGTACCGCCAGCGGACGACGACCTGCGCGGCACGGAGCACCGGGAACACCAGTGCCCAGGCGCGGGTGGTCGACGGCCGGGTCAGGGACCGCAGCGTCAACCAGACGGTGTCGCCGTCGCGGCTCACGATGAACGACTCCTCGCCGTCGACGGGGTGGCCGGGCAGGGTCCGGTAGGCGAACCCGACCCGGTCGTCGGTGCGCACCACCGCGACGACCTCGACCGGCTCCCGCACGACGACCGGGCCGATCCGGAAGCGCACCTCGAGCCGTCGGCCCGGCTGCACCTCGACGTCGTCGGGCACCGAGAAGCCGCTGCGGGTCTTCACACCCCAGCGGAGCACCGACCGGGAGGCCCGCTCCCACGCCGCCTCGCCGGTCCCGACCGCGGACCGCCGCTCGTACCGCCGGTGGGCCGGCGCGGTGGGTCCCCAGACGGCGGACGCGGGATCCGTCCGCGCCGTCCCCTCGTCGCTGCCCATGCCGGCCATCCTGCCCGAGTGCCGTGCCCGAGGACGCGGGACGACCCTCCCGGCCGGTCGCCGACCACCCCGTCGCCGACCACCCCGTCATCAGGGCCCGCGCGTACCGTCCACGTCATGAGCAACGTCATCATCCTCGGCGGCCACGGCCGCGTCGCCCTCCTCACCGCGCAACTCCTGACGGGCCGCGGCGACACCGTCTCGTCGGTCATCCGGAAGGCCGAACAGCAGGACGACGTCCGCGCCACCGGTGCGGAGCCCGTCGTCGCCGACATCGAGCAGCTCGACATCGCCGGCCTCACCGACCTGGTCCGCGGCCACGACGCGATCGTCTGGGCAGCCGGCGCCGGCGGGGGTTCCGCCGAGCGCACCTGGGCCGTCGACCGTGACGCCGCGATCCGCTCGATGCACGCCGCCCTCGAGGCCGAGGTGCAGCGCTTCGTCCTCGTCTCCTGGTCGGACGCAGGCCTCGGCCACGGCGTCCCCGAGGACGACGACTTCTTCGCCTACGCCGAGGCGAAGACCGTCGCCGACGCGGTCCTCCGCGACTCGGCGCTCGACTGGACGATCGTCGCCCCGAGCACCCTGACCGACGACGACGCGACCGGGTCCGTCGAGACCGCCGACCCGTCCTCGAGCATCGCCCGCGCGGACGTCGCCGCGCTCGTCGCCGCGTCCCTGCACGACGACGCGTCGGTCGGCAAGACCTTCCGCGTCAACACCGGCGACGTCGCGATCGAGCAGTTCGTCCGCAACTGAGCCCGCGTCTCCGTACCACCGAGACGCCGCCGACCTGCCGAGACGCCGCCGGATCCGGCGGCGTCTCGTGAGTTCGGCGGCGTCTCGTGCATCCGGGCCCGTCTCAGGGCCAGGGGCACCGCAGCGTCGCGCAGGTCGCTACCGTCGCGACGGTCCCCTCGCTCAGAAGTCCTCGCCGATGTCCGGCACGTCCGTCATCTCCGCGTTCCACGCCGGCCGAGCCGGCTGGAGACGCAGCGTCTCCGCCTCGAGGTACTCGATGACCTGCTGGTCGAACGGCTCGTCGGCACTGTCCGGCACCGGCGTGGAGAAGATCTCGCTCGCCGGCCCGATGAGCAGGTGCGCGTAGACCGTGCCGCCGCCCTCGGTGACCACCGGGATCTGCACGACGTCGGACTTCCCGGCAACCGCCAGGGCACGGCAGTAGCGGAGGAGGGCCTTGCAGGTGCGGTCCCCGGTGAGGATGTGGCTGTTCACGTAGTGGATACGGCGCATGTCGGCCAGGCTGTCGGACGGCTCCTGGGGGACGTTTAAGATCGGCCGGAGCCGGACAGGCGGCGCGGAAGGACACACCACCATGGGCAAACTCGTCTACGACTCCACGTTCACCGCCGAGTTCGACGACCGCCTGCTGACGCACCTGCAGATCGTCATCGGGATGAAGCTCCGGCGTGGTGAGTCCTTCATGTTCTCGTGGAAGGACGACGTCGAGCTCGGGGACGGCCGGACCGCGATCTGGCTCGACCGCTCGATGCCCCTGGTCTTCCGGTACTCCGGCAGCCGCATCCCCGCCGTGAACCGTGCCTGGGTCGAAGCGCTCGGCCTGACCGCCGGGTCGTCCGCGGGCCTCCGCATCGTTCCCGAACCGACCGACTCCGGAGACACCCTGTGAAGCGCACGGTCCTGACCTACGGCGGCACGCAGTACACGATCGCGAACGAGGACACCGAGACCGTCCAGGCGCGCATCGACGCGGGCCTCCGGGACCACCCGTTCATGTGGCTGCAGGTGAACTACGGCGACGGTCGGGCGACCCCCGCCATGCTGCTCATCTCCCCCGCGACGCCGGTGGCGATCATCACCGAGCGCGACGTCGACGAGCAGGACGAGGACGGCTCCGTCGCCCGCTACCTGCTGCCGGAGCAGACCCGCCCGGCGTCGATCGAGATCGGCCCCACCGACCACTGAGCGCGCGCCCGGTCCCGGTCCCGTCCGGGAGGCGCGCCACCCGCCCGCCAGTCGGCCGACGTCCGGTGGACGCAACCGCCCGCAGTCAGCCCCGCCCGCCGCCGAGCAGCGCCCGCAGGGCGTCCTCGAGCGGCCGGGCCACCGCCTCGACGTCCGCGGAGGCCAGCGGCTCCACCTTCGTCGAGGTCCGCAGCATCGTCATGCCGAGCACCACGGACAGGGCGATCTCGGCACGGACGAGCAGGTCGTCGTCGTCCGCGGACGAGCTGCCCGCACGGGCGGCACCGGCGAGCCGTTCGGCGTAGCCGCGGAGGGTCTCCCGCCGGATCCGGTCCACGGCCTCGTCCCCGGAGCCACGGAGCAGCAGGAGCAGCTGCATCGAGTCCTCGTCCGTCGGCGACCGGATGATGTGCCGGATGAGCCCGCCGAGCACGCGCTCGAGATCAGAGCCCGACGGCGCAGCCTCCTGCTCGGGGGTCGCCCGGTCGAGACAGGCGCGGAACAGCCCCTCCTTCGACCCGAAGTACCGGTTGATGAGCGCCACGTTCACCCCGGCGTCGGCGGCGATGTCCCGCACGGTGGTGGCCCGGTAGCCGTCGAAGGCGAACCGATGCCGAGCGGCCTGCACGAGGGCCAGGCGGGTGGCAGCGGCGTCCTTGCTCATGGCCCGAGCGTAGCGGGCGCGGCCGGACGCTCAACGGCGATGTAATCAGGTGTTGACATCGATCGGGGAACGCGTACCCTCATGAAGTCAGCAGTTGTTGACATCGACAGCGTCGTCGGTCCCCCACCCCGCCCACACCCGATCCGACAGACGGAGCACGATGTCCACCGCCACCGCGAGCCCCCGCACGGGCTCCACCCCGACCGTCGACCACGGCCGTCGTCCGAACAGCACCGCGATCATCGTCTACCTGTCGCTGGGCGGCCTGTCGTTCGCGGTCCTGCAGTCCCTCGTCGCCCCGGCACTCGCCACGATCGGCCAGGACCTCGGCGCCTCGACCAGCGCCGCCAGCTGGGTCCTCACGGCCTACCTGCTCTCGGCGTCGGTGCTCACCCCGATCCTCGGCCGCCTGGGTGACATGGTCGGCAAGCGCAAGGTACTCATCGTGGTCCTCACGATCCTCCTGGCCGGCGCCGTCCTCGCCGCCCTCGCCCCGAACCTCGGCGTCCTCATCGTGGCGCGCGCCCTGCAGGGTGCCGCGGGCGCGGTGATGCCGCTGTCCATCGGCATCGTCCGCGACGAACTGCCGAAGGAGAAAGTGAGCGTCACCATCGGGCTGCTCTCCGCCATCTTCGGCATCGGCGCCGGCGTCGGCATCGTGGCCGCCGGCCCGATCGTCGAGCACCTGTCCTGGCACTGGCTGTTCTGGCTGCCCGCCGTCCTCGTCGTGATCGCCCTGCTCGGCGCCGTGTTCGGCATGCCCGAGTCGCCGGTCCGGAAGCCCGGCCGCCTGGACGTCGCCGGCACCGCGGTCCTCGCCGTGTCGCTCGTCGCGATCTTGCTCGCCGTCAGCGAGGGCCAGACCTGGGGCTGGGGTGACGTGAAGACCGTCGGCCTGCTCGTCGTCGGTGCCGTCGCACTCGTTGCCTTCGTGTTCGTCGAACTGCGCGTCGCCGAGCCCCTCATCGACGTGCGGCTCTTCGCCGTCCGCGGGGTCTGGACCGCCCACGTCGTCGCACTCGTCTTCGGCTTCGCGATGTTCGGCACGTTCGTCCTCGTCCCGACGATCCTGCAGCTGCCCAGCGCGCTCGGCTACGGCTTCGGCAAGGACGTCACCCAGGCCGGCCTGTTCCTGCTGCCGACCGTCGTGATGATGGTCATCGCGGGCCCGATCGCCGGCATCCTGGTCCGCAAGGTCGGCCCGAAGCCGCCGATGCTCATCGGCGGGGTCGCGATCGTCGCCGCGTTCCTGATCCCGGCGATCTCGCACGCGTCGATCGTCGAGATCGTGGTGTCCGGCATCCTCACCGGCGTCGGGATCGGCATGGCGCTGGCCGCCTGCTCGAACGCCATCATCGAGAGCGTCCCGGCGAACCAGACCGGCGAGGCGATCAGCGCGAACACCGTCGTGCGGACCATCGGGTCGAGCGTCGGGACCGCCGTGATCGCCGCGCTCATCACCTCCCACAGCACCCCGCAGGGCCTGCCCACCGACGACGCGTTCACCATCGGCTTCTGGGCCTGCACGGCGGTGGCCGTCCTCGCGGTGGTCGCGGCCCTCGCGGCACCGTCGATGCGCGCACGCCGTGCCGCCGCCCTCACGGCGGGTGTCGACGACTTCGACGCGGTCACGCACTGACCCGCTGAACGGGCCCGTCTCGCCGAGACGCCGCGAACCGTGCGAGACGCCGCCGAACTCGGCGGCGTCTCGCGGGCTCGGCGGCGTCCCGGACTGACGCCGGCGTCATCCGCCGGCTCGAGCGCACCGGACGGGAGGCCCGGATCACGTGAGCAGACCGCCCACCGGAGCCGGGCCTCCCGTCCGTCAGCGCGGTCACGCCCCTGGACACGGCCCCCGCGGCGCCGCGAGGACCCGCTGAACGGGCCCGTCTCGCCAAGACGCCGCCGGAACGCGCGGCGCCGTGCGGACCCGCTGAACGGGCCCGTCTCGCCGAGACGCCGCCGGATGCGTGGGACGCCGCCGAACTCGGCGGCGTCTCGCGGGCTCGGCGGCGTATCGGACTGACGCCGGCGTCTCGCGGGCCCGGCGGCGCCCCGCGGGCCCGGCGGCGTCCCGGACTGACGCCGGCGTCAGCCGCAGCCGCAGCCGCACCGGAGCTCAGGCGCGGTGGTGGTCCCGACCGAAGAGGGACGTGAGCGTCGCGACGATCGCCATCCGGAGCCGGACCCCCGCGGGCGGCGCCGGCGGCAGGGTCCGGATCGGCGCCGTGAACGCCAGGTCGTGCAGGTTGTTGCGCTTCGACCCGTCCCAGTTCGCGAACAAGTACGGCGTGCCGAGCGCCATCAGGCTGCGGACCGGTGCCGGACGCGTGCCGGAGGCGGCGACCGCGTAACCGGAGTGGCCGGCCGTGATCGCCTGGATGACGGTGTCCGCGTCGGTGACGCCGTTGGCGGTCACCACGGTGGTGATGCCCGTGCGGTCGCGGGCGACGAATTCGATGATGTGTTCAGTCACGAGGTACTCAGGGTCGCGAGTCTCCGTCTCGGCGTGGGTGAGACGCACGAGGCTTGGCCGGAACCGACGTTGCTTCCGTCGTCGAGGATACGTCGCACCTGGCGGGACGGCGCACGGACGATCCCGATTGCGTACCCGCGTCGGGCACCACCGACCGCCGGCACGCCTCAGGCGACCCAGACGACGATGCCGTTGTACCCGTTCAGCAGGACGGCGACCCCGGCGCGGAGCGCCCGGCCGGCCCGCTCGTCGGTGAACGTCGACGGGTCGTGGTGGCTCGAGGTGCCGAGCCCCTCCCCGCGGAAGCCCGCGCCGGTCCAGTCCGCCGCGGTGACGTTGGCGGTCGGCTCCGCGATCTCGGCGCCGAGCACCAGGAACTGCTGGTGGAGCGCCGAGGGCGAGATCGCGGCGATCGGGTCGACCAGCTCGTCGCCGACGCTGATCACCAGGTCGGCGCGCTCGCCGATCGCGGCGGCGACCGAGGGCAACCGGTCGTCGGCGCTGTCGGCGACGATCGGGACGACGGTGACGTCCTCGGCTCGTGCCCACGAGTCGACGGCGTCCACGAGGGTCTCGGTCTGCGCGTTCGGCTTCCCCGGCGAGAGCAGCACGACGCGGTACCCGGACGGCGGCGCGACGTCGTCCCACGAGTGCG